>NZ_DJUS01000156.1:0-55030 GCF_002438365.1 Pseudomonas sp. UBA6276 | reverse complement strand
TGCGCGACCCCCGGCACCCTGGCCTGTACCTGCGCTTCGGTCAGGATCGGCAGCGCGGGTCGTGGTACCTGGTCAAGGGCAAGGCGTGGAACCAGATAGCGCGCTACCCCG
Organism: Pseudomonas sp. UBA6276; assembly: GCF_002438365.1. Taxonomy (NCBI): domain Bacteria; kingdom Pseudomonadati; phylum Pseudomonadota; class Gammaproteobacteria; order Pseudomonadales; family Pseudomonadaceae; genus Pseudomonas; species Pseudomonas sp. UBA6276. The sequence goes on along the minus strand of NZ_DJUS01000156.1, from coordinate 54,919 downwards.
ACCTCGGCGCCGCTGCGGTGCTGGCCGAGCTGCCAGCGCTGCGTCAGCGCCTGCTCCGCGACCCTGCCGCGGTCGTTGCCCTGGGCGGCCTGGCCACGGTCGGTCAGCTGCTCGACTGGTACGGCGACCGCATGGGCCGCGATCGCTCGCTTTCGGACAAGCGTAAGGCCGGTGCCAAGTCGGCCATTGCCTGCCACCTCAAGCCGCGTTTGGAAGACGTTCCCGTGCGCGAGGTAACGGCGCCGGTGCTGGACAAGCGCCTCATGTGGCCCGCGCAGGAAGACCTGTCGCTGTCCTACGTCCACCAACTGTTTACCCTGTTGGTGCTCGCGTTCCGCCAGGCGCACAAGCTGGGCATGATCGAATCGAACCCGGTGGCAGGCCTCAAATTCGTCGACTTCACCAAGGCGCGCATCATGCCCAAGGCAGCCCGGCTGCGCGGTGTGCACTTGGCAACCGTGGTGCCCATGCTGGCAGAGCTGTTCGATACCGAACCGGCCGAGGCCATGCTGGCGCTGATGATGCTGTGTCACGGTACCCGCGTCGGCGAAACGCGGCTGGCCCGCTGGCCCGATATCAGCCTGGCCGACGGGGAATGGTTCATCCCTGCGCAGAATACGAAAACCCGCACCGAGCATCGCCTGCCTCTGACTGCACAGGCACAGGCCCTGCTGGCGCGCTACCGCGCGATCCAGATCACCCAGGGCTACGACGGCACCTACATGTTCCCATCGCGCCGTGGGCGGGCCCTCAGCGAAGGCCAGGCCAGTGCCATATTCACCCGGATGGGGAAGGGCGAGTGGACCAGCCACGACCTGCGGAAGGTGGCGCGCACCGCGTGGACCGACCTGGGCATCGACGGGCACATCGGCGAGATGCTGCTGAACCATTCGCTGGGCAAGATCGCCTCCACCTACATCAACACGCAGGCCCGGGCGTACCGCCTGCTGGCCTTGGAAAAGTGGCATGGCTGGTTAGATGAGCGCGGCTTTAAGGCCATTCACAACCTGACAGACGCCCAATACGAAGAATCGGATAAACCGCTGCACGCCACGAACGACGTGGGCTGTGAGGCACTTTCGGAAATTGTGAATGGCGAGGTTTCAGAAGCATGAAAAAGAGCCATGGCCCTGCATTTCGTGCCGCCCGCATCGAGCTCGCCAGGTGCTCGGCCTGCCGTGGTCGCGCCGTGACGCAGGGTGTTTTCCATGAGTTGCCATGTCTGCAGTGCAATGCGTCCGGCTGGGTTTCGGCTGAAACCGGCCAAGCGCTACCGCTCGACGTACTGGTGATGCAGCTCAGCATCCGCCTACAGGCCGCCGAACAGAAGATCGAACAGTTGAATCGGTCGGTGCCGATGAATGGCCCGGCCGCCCAGTACACACAGAGCAACCGCCGCGGCGCCGGCGGCTCGAATTACACAGGAGATTGATCATGAATACTCGTAAGCCGCTGGAGCGCCCGCTGGGTGACACTGAGTACATGCTTGAACAATGGGGTTGGTGGCGAATGGATGGGATGGGAATTCCACGCTACATCTCGCCACTCTATGCGTTGATGCGGGAGCACACCCCTTGTGAGTCAGGTACGAAGAGCTACGTCATTACTGATGACCTGGCATTGGCCGTTGACGCAGCTGTTTCGCGCTTGACGACTCGCAACGAGCAAATGGGCTTCTTTGTATGGCTCTACTTTGGGGCAAAATGGCCTGCTCTGAGAATCGCTCGCCAATTCAATATTGGAGAGGCCAAAGCCAGGGAGATAATCAAGGCTGGGGTTGCTTGGGTGGACTGCGCGCTTGAGCAGCTACGTTATGCAGCATGACCGCTCAAGGAGAGGCCTTGATGTCCTGTTGACCATACGGCAGCGCGTGGCAAATGATTTCGGCGTTTGCTATACGTATCCGGGTCGAGCTGCTTCATGTGGCCGGCTCTCAGGCGATTTGTGATCCTATTAGCAGATATGGAGGGTGTATGGCGGGGTATGGACTGTCTTCCTTAGAAATCAAAGCTTTACTCGAGCGGGTGTTTTTACCGGATCTCTGCCGTTGCATCTCAAGAGACAATGACAATATGGACCTGACTCTCATCAGCGCTGAGGATCCATCAGTTTATGTGCGGGTTCCAGGGATCAGTCTGCGTAGCCTGGATTCTTCTCGAGCGATTGCTGACTTAGTAGCACAGGTGAAAGGGCTTCTGGTCGCTCGTAAGGAAGCGGTTGGGCTTGACCTTCCAAGAAAAACGAAAAATAGCTTTCCGCGCGGATAAGCATCTGTTTTCATAGCAAGGTGTTTAGCTGTTCCAGCGTGGCACCCCCTCAGAAAAGCCCGGCGATTGTATCGGGCTTTTTTGTCCGCGCTATACATCAAATCTCTTGTTTTCGGTGATTTTCAGGAACAGGCCCTCGGCCAATGTATCCCCGTAGAAAAATATTGAGGCACGCCTGCGATCAAATTTCCCAACTTTATTCCAGCGCACGCATGACAGCCCTTTTTTCGACGCTGCGATTTGGGCCTCTGTAACATTGCCGATAAGCCTTATGTCAAATGGATCATGCTTAGGGCTTAGGAATATGAGCATACACAGCCAAGAATCCAGCTCTGACATGTTGGCTTTTTCAACAACTAGGACTTCTTTGGATTCATTGAGAATGTAATGAATTTCATAGAATTCTGTAAGTCTCGCGGGTGCTGCTAATAGAGTTTGCATGACCAAATACCCGGCGGCCTCTACGTGCCCTGTCCAGTAAAACTGTAGTGCGGAGCTCTTAAGTTATAAGTGGTAAAAATTTTTTGTTACCCAGATTCCGTAATTCTCACGGTGGTTTTTTTCAAGTCCTGGATGGACAATACGAGTGATTCTATCTGGTTCTCAATCAATAAAATATCCATCATAAGGTGTTCGAGTTTCTGACTTCTAAGGAAGAGGGCATGGCTTCGTAGCATCTGCACGATCATCTCCAGCTGCAAAGTCGCATCGTTTATGTCTTGCTGCATATCTTTGAGATGAGTAGTAGGCATTCGATGCTCCGAAGCTTGGTGGTATGGGCTTCATCACAGATCCGTCAGGAGCGGATCTGTCGCTCACTTTCCTCAGGCTATCGTCTAGTGGTGCCGAAACTTCAGTAGTTTTTTCCTATTGAGACGATGCATAAAGCAGTTCAAAACAATTGAAGCTCCCTGCCTAGTGAGCATTAGCGGGTATTGATACCAATCTTACGCTTTGGCAACCGCTGGGGCTTCCGTATCTATCTCCCCGGTCCGGGGAGGCATTTGGATTTCAATCATGCCAGAGAAAGACCCTGACCTCTGGGCCCAGATATGGCTGCACCTGCGCCTGTACCTAAGCAACCCTCTCTGGCAAGGAGCGATCATGGCAACGGTTATTTCTGGGCTTCGTGTGTTGTACGAGGCCAAAGAGACCAGCAAGCGCCGCATCCTGCTGGAGTCGCTGATCTGTGGTGGGCTGAGCCTGTCGGCGAGCAGCGTCATCGAGTGGATGGAGTGGCCGTCGAGCTTGTCCGTTGCCGCCGGCGGTGCGATCGGCTTTGTCGGTGTGACCGTCATCCGCGAAATGATCGTGAAGTTTCTCGGTCGCAAGGCGGACAGCCTATGAACCTGCTCAAAAGCATTGCCGCTGCACTGATCATCGCTTTGGTGGCCGCGCTGCTCATTGCCATCCAGCAGTACCGCGTGATCGCGCTGGAAGGGCAGGTGACGGTGCAGACACAGGCGGCGAAGTATGCAACCGAAGCCAACACTGAAAGCCTGAAGACTATCACCACACTCCAGGCCGAGGCCAAACGCAACGCCAACTACCTGGCCGATCTGCAGCAGCGCCTCAAGGCCAGCGAAGACAAGGCCCGCCAAGCGAGGAAGGACTTTGAAGAACTCAAGCGTAAAAGCGCGGCTGTTCGCAAGTGGGCTGATCAGCCTTTGCCTGACGGCCTGCGCGGCAAGCCCGCAGCCACTGGCAGGAAAGACAGTAGCGGTAAGGCTGGAAGCGCCGGAAATGGTGCCTTGCGAGCGGGTCAGCGATAGCGATGACAACTTGGCGCTGAACGGCGACCTTTGGGCGCTCAAGGATCGGGCCATCAACCTGCTCGATACCTGCGCTGACCAAGTGGACGCGCAGATCAAACGCAGCCAGAGCAAGTAGGCTACGTGCCGATCTCATTATGGTTGTGTCTTGGTATCTGACGCTACCGTTTCACCAAGTAAAGAGATGGCCGAATCACCTGTCTTGATGTTGAGCTAGGCGCGTCGGTTAAGGCTTTGAGTATTAACAGTTGTTCATGGTAGAACGACATAGCGATGGCGAACTGATCAATCTGCTTCATCACCTCCGGATCTTCCGCAAGGTCAGTGTCCTTCAGCTTTGACACCGTGTCGGCTAATTGTCTGAGACAGTTTGCGGCTTCTTGAAGATCGTTCATGTCTGACTCACTTCGTGTTGATTGAGATATTCGGTCAACATCATATCGGCCGCACAGAGATATGCATGAGTAGCAACTCGGGGTGCACATGTTCAAGGTTCAATCCCGTGGTCTGACTGACGGCCTTGCCGAACTGACTATTATCGAGCAACGCCAGATCCCATTTGCCACAGCGGTCGCGCTTACCGAAACCGCGAAGGTCATCAAGTCCACGATCGAAGACGAGATGCGTACCGTCTTCGACAGGCCCACGCCCTACACCATGAACGCCCTGCGCCTGAACCCAGCCACCAAGCAGAAGCTCGAGGCATGGGTGTGGATCAAGGACGAAGCGGACGGCGCGGCGCCTGCGACCAGGTGGTTGACGCCTGAGGTCTACGGCGGCCCACGGAACAACAAGCGCAGCGAGTCGCTGTTGCGTGCACGCGGCATCCTGCCCGAAGGCAAGTTCGTCGTACCTGGCAAAGGCATGAAACTGGACAACTACGGCAACATCGGGCGTGGTCAGTTGCAGAGGATTCTGTCTGGCCTCGGTGCCCAGGGCGATCGGCTGCAGAACAGCACGGACAGCAGACGCAGTGCGGGCAATCGGTCGCGATACTTCGTGATGCGCAAAGGCCGCGAGGCGGTCGGGATTGCCGAGCGAGTAGGTACCAGGCGCGGGGATATCCAGATGGTGCTGGCCTTCGTCAGTAAGCCTGGGTATGCCAAGACGCTCGACTTCTTCGAGATCGGGGACCGGGTCGCTGATCGTGAGCTCGCTTCGCAGTTCGAGAAAGCATTCGACCGCGCCCTGTCCACCCGGCAGCGCTGACTGCAATGCACCAAGACGGTGCAAAAGGGTCCTTTCCCCCCACCCCTTGGGGTGAGGGTAATTCGAGCCCCGTCCTTCAACTATGTATGACTTTTTTCTGGAGGGGTTGGTTGTTGTTTTGTCGCTGGGCTGAAAGGCCCGGAATAGAGCGGTTTTAGCGAAAAAATACACCAACCTGACCCCCTGAAATACCAACCAAACACCAACCGGCCTGCGGTAGCTTCCCGCCTCGTCATTGGAGGAGGCATATGGAGCCGAAACCTCACTGGCTAAACAAGAGCAGCATGGCCGCCAGCCTCGGCATCACCGTGCAAGCGTTCGATAAATGGAAGGTCGAACCCATCGCCCGAATCGGTCGCGAAAACTTCTATGACGTGCGCTCAATCCTGGACAACCGCCTGAAGCTGGCTGAGCAGAAAGCAGCGGCGGACGAGCAGCCTTCCGGTATCGATCCCCTCATTGAGTACAAGCTGCTTGAGGAACGGCGCGGGTTGACCGCGGCTCAGCGGATCGGCCAGGAGAACAAGAACGCCGTATCAGCCCGGCAACTGGTGCCGGTCGACTTCATCACCTTCGCGCTTTCGCGGGTGGTGGCCCAGATCGGGTCCGTGCTCGACACGGTCGCCCACAAGGTTAAACGCAAGCATCCCGATATCGGGCCGCGCCATGTTGAAGCCATGCAACGCGAAATCGCTCTCGCCCGCAACATCGCCTCCGAGCTAGGCGACCAACTACCTGAGATCCTCGATGAGTACCTTGCCACCCTGGATGACTGATCTGCGCAAAGCGATCAAGGCCGGGCTGCAAGCACTATTCAAAGAGCCACCACTCACTTTGGTGGATTGGGCAGACACGCATTTCTACCTCTCGTCCGAGTCTTCCTATCAAGAGGGGAAATGGGAAACGGCGCCGTTCCAGGTTGCCCTGCTCAATGCCATGGGCAATGACCTCATCCAGTTCTTCAACCTGATGAAGTCTGCCCGGGTCGGCTACACCAAAATGCTCATGGCGAACGTGGGCTACAAGATCCAGCACAAGCGGCGAAGTGTGGCCGTCTTCTCGCCGACCGACCCCGACGCTGAAGAGCTGATGAAGCAGCACATCGAGACGATGGTCAGGGATGTGCCGACGCTCTTGGAATTGGCCCCATGGCATGGCAAGAAGCACAGGGATAGCTCGCTGACTTCCAAGCGTTTCCAGAACAAAAAGATGCTCTGGTGCCGCGGCGGCAAGGCCAGTCGAAACTACCGCGGTATCTCCGCCGACGAGGTCGTGTACGACGAGCTGTCCAACTTCGAGCAGAACGTAGAGGGCGAGGGCGCTCCCACGTTTCTCGGGGACAAGCGCCTTGAGGGCGCGATCTTCAAGAAATCGATCAGGGGCTCGACGCCCAAGATCAAAGGCACGTGCCAGATCGAGAAGGCCGTTGAGGAATCGCCGTACCTGCTGCGTTTCAACATTCCATGTCCGCATTGCGGCCGTGAGCAGCACCTGAAATGGGGTGGCAAGGATTGCGACTTTGGCATCAAGTGGGAACGGGACGAGCATGGCGAGATCACCCAGGCCTGGTATGTGTGCGAGCACACTAAATGCGTGGTCTGGTATCACGAAATGGTCGAGGCAGCTCACCGCGGGCGCTGGATCTGTGAGAAGTCAGGTATCTGGACCCGTGACAGCATCGACTGGTACGGGGCCGACGATGAGTTGAGAGCGACCCCACGAAGCGTCAGCTTTCATGTCTGGACCGCCTACAGCACTTTCACCACTTGGCTGGAAATGGTGCTGGAGTTCGACAAGGTCAAGGACAACCGCGAGAACCTGATTGCCTTCGTCAACACGACGCTTGGCGAAACATGGGAAGACGATCAGGGTGAGAAGGTCGACTGGGAGCTGCTCTATGGTCGTCGCGAGGTGTACCCGCAGGTGCATGCGCGCGGCCTGACCCTGATGGGATCGATCGATACCCAGGATGATCGCTATGAGGGCAGAGTCTGGGCTTTCGGCCTGGGCGAAGAAGCCTGGCTGGTCGACAAGTGGGTGCTCATGGGCGACCCGGCCAGCGAAGAGCTTCGCAAGAAGGTACGCCTGAAGGTGCGGCAGCAATACGTGCGCGGCGACGGCGCCAAGATGGGTGTGGAGCGCTGGTGCTGGGACTCCGGCGGCCACTACACCGATGAGGTCTACGCCGAAAGCCGTGCCCTGGGCGACACTTGGGTGATCCCGGTCAAGGGTGCCAACATTCCCGGCAAGCCGATCGCCAACTGGCCGAAGTCGCGCAACGCGAAGAAGGTCTACCTGACCGAGGTCGGCACCGAGAACGCCAAGGAGTTGATCTACAGCCGCCTCAAGATTCAGCCCAATACTTCCGGCGTGCCGGTACCGGGCTGCGTTCACTTCCCCGCCAATGACGACATCTGCGGTGAGGACGAGCTGAAGCAGCTCACGGCTGAAACCAAAGAACTGAAGATCGAGAAAGGCAGGCGGGTGTACCGCTGGACGGCCAAAGGTCGCCGCAACGAGGCACTCGACTGTTTCGTTTACGCCCTGGCCGCCTTGCGGATCAGCCAGCATCGATTCGGTCTCGATCTTGAAATGCTCGCCGGCGCCAAGCGCGCCCTTCCGCAACGAGGCACCCGTAGCCGGGTGCGAGGATGACAATCATGACCCCAGCGCAATCGCGGCTGGCCGCGGTGCAGGATGCAATCGACAAGATCCTGAAGGGTGGCCAGAGCGTTCGCTACGGCGAGCGTCAGGTAACCCGGGCTGACCTGGGCGCACTGCGCAAGCTTGAAATCGCTTACACGGCGGAAGTCGCCGCCGAAGCCAACCGCGCCCGCGGCCGCAACCGAATCAGCTATATGAGGATCTGACATGGCCTGGTGGACACGTACCACTCCAGAAGAGCGGATGGTGCGTGAAGCCACGCGCGCCGTCTCCGGTCTGGTGCAAAGCCAACCCCGTGCACAGGGCGGTGGCGGCGGAAGTGAAACGCGCTGGCGCGGCGCGTCGCGCATGCTGCGTAGCATGTCGAGCTGGATCCCGTTTCTGGGTAGCCCGAACCGCGATCTGAGCTCGCCCGAGCGCAAGACCCTGGTTGCCCGTTCGCGCGATGCCATGCGCAACCATCTCATTGCCCGCGCCGCGATCGTGCGAACCCGAACCAACGTGGTGGGTACCGGCCTCATCTGCCGGCCGCAGGTCGACCATGAGGCCCTGGGTCTCACGGAAGAACAGGCCGATGAGCTCAACGCGCAGATCCAGCGGGAGTGGGAGCTTTACGCTGGCGACCCGCGCGAGTGTGACGCCGAAGCAACACTGAACCACTACCAGCAACAGGCACTGGCGCTGGTTTCGGCAATGACTGGCGGCGACTGCTTTGTCGCAACGCCGTGGATCGAACGCCCGGGCACCGTCTACAACACCCGCCTGCAGCTGATCGAGACGGACCGAGTTTCCAACCCACACGGCCAGCCCGATAGCGAGCGCCTGGTAGAGGGCGTCGAGTTCGACGACTACGGTGCGCCGGTGGCCTACCACATCTGCAACGGGTACCCGGACGACAAGTTCCTGAAGTACCCGCTGCGTTGGGAGCGGGTCGAGGTGTTCGGTGCAGAGACTGGCCGGCGCCGCGTGCTGCAAATCTGGTGTGACAAGGAACGTCCTGGGCTCAAGCGCGGGGCTCCGTACCTGGCGCCAATCCTTGAGCCGTTACAGAAGCTCGAGCGGTACGCCAGTGCCGAACTGATGGCGGCGGTGATCTCGGCGATGTTCACGGTGTTCATCAAGAAGGGCGAAGACTTCGGCGCGGGTGCAGGTCAGGGCCAGCCGGTCTTTGGTGATGAGGACGGCACGGTTGGGGGCGATGTAGGTCCAGCGCCTCTGGAACTGGGCGAAGGCGCCATCGTTGACCTGGCGCCCGGCGAAGAGCCCATGGTTGCCAACCCAGCCAGACCCAACGCCCAGTTCGACCCATTCTTCTCGGCGATCGTGAAAGAAATTGGTGCTGCATTGGAGCTTCCTCTGGAAGAACTGATGCTGCACTACAGCAGCAGCTACAGCGCCGCCCGCGCGGCCATGCTGCAGGCCTGGCGCTTCTACACCATGCGGCGCTGGTGGCTGGTGTGCGACTTCTGTCAGCCCAGCTATGAGCTGATGTTCGACGAAGCCGTGGCGGCCGGCCGCATTCGTGCGCCGGGCTACCGGGACCCGGCTCTGCGCCGCGCCTATACCCAGGCCATCTGGATCGGCCCGGCGCGCGGTGCGATCGACGAGCTTAAAGAGGCCAAGGCGGCCCGCGAGCGCATCGACGTGGGCATCAGCAACGAAACCATGGAAACAGCGGCGATGTCCGGCGAGACCTGGCAGCAGGTCAACCGGCAGCGCGCGCGCGAGCTCAAGCAGCGCCGCGACAACGGAACAACCGCGGCAACTGTGGCTGCCGCGCCAAAGCCGCTCGTTCCCGAGCCTGAATCACCTGAAGACGAGGAATGACCCATGCCAAGAGCCTTTGAGCTGGCTTCTGCTCAGCCTTGGCTGATGCTGCCCGATGCCTTGGAGAACCTGCTCGCCATCTCCGAGCGCATGGGGGATCCAGTGGCGTTGGAGACAAAGCTGGGTCGCAAGCTGGACAACAGCCAGTCGGTCAGCATCCGCAACGGTGTGGCCATCGTGCCTGTGATTGGCCCGATCTTCCGTTACGCCAACTTGTTCACAGAGATCAGCGGCGCGACCAGCACCCAGGTGCTGGCGACCGACATTCGGGAAGCGCTGGATAATCCGGCGGTGCAGTCGATCATCCTGAACATCGACAGTCCCGGCGGCGTGGCCAGCGGCATCAACGAGCTCTCCGAGATGATCCACGCGGGCCGAGCGCAGAAGAAGATCGTGGCGTACATCGGCGGGAGCGGGGCGAGCGGTGCCTACTGGATCGCCTCCGCCGCGCACGAAATAGTCATCGACGAAACGGGAATCGCCGGCAGCGTCGGCGTGGTGGTCGAGGCGGTGGTCGATAGCGAGAAAGCCACCGGCCGCAAGAGCTACCAGATTGTGAGCCGTAACGCTCCGAACAAGCGTCCGGACCTGGCCACGGAAGAAGGCCGGGCAAAGGTCGCCGAGACAGTCGATGCGCTCGAGGATGTGTTCGTGGCCAAGGTCGCGCGCAATCTGGGCGTGGATGCAGAGAAAGTACCTGGCATGGGTGACCATGGCGGGTTGCGTGTGGGGCAGGCGGCCGTAGCGGCTGGTCTGGCTCACCGAACGGGCTCGCTTGAGGGCCTGATCACCGAGCTGTCCAAGCCGGCAGCGAAAATCACGAGGAAAAACACCATGACGAAAGTCAGCAACACCGCTGAGTTGCAGGCGGCCATCGCTGCCGGCGGCGATCTCACTGCCATCGAGATCAGCGCCCCGGAGAAGATCGATGTAGAGACCCTTCGCAAGGAAGCGGCAGCGACCGCTACCGCCAGCGAAAAGGACCGCATCACTGGTATCCAGGCCTTGGCGGCCCCCGGCTTTGAAACCGAAGTGCAGGCTGCCATCGACGGTGGGCTCACTGTCGAGGCCGCAGGCCTGAGCTTGTTCAAGGCTGCTCAGGACCGCGGTGTGACCTTGGACAGCATCAAGCGTGATGCCAAGAAGGTCGATCCCGCCTCCGCATCCGCGGGCAAGGGCAAGGTTGAGTTCTCCACCAAATCCATCTGGGCCTCTCGCAAAGGAGCGAAAGCATGAACTATGACATCGTCACCCAGGGCGCTCGCACCGCGGCCTTCCTCCTGAACGAGGCCTCTGGTGAGCGCTCCCGCGAGCAGATCGTGCTCCTGAAGGGCAACACTGCATTCCCGCCTGGCCAGATCCTGTCGAAGAACGCGGCCGGCAAGTACGTGGCATTCGCCGCGCCTGCCGAGGGCGCCGCCGTCGAGGTTGCGATTCTGTATGAAGGCCGTCCTGCGGATACCACTGCCGATCGCTACGCGGCCGCCGTAGTCCGCGACTGCGAGGTGGTCGAAAGCCTTCTGGTCGGTCTGACTGAACCAGCGCGTGCTGCTCTGCTCGCCGCCGGCATCATCCTGCGCTGATTTTCAGCACCTCATTCCCCAACCGCCGCTGGCGGTTTTTTTGTTTTTGGAGATCGGAATGGCCGATTTGAGCATTTTCAACGGTGATGCGTTTGGCACCATCGCCCTGACCACCGCTATCAACCAGCCTGTCGAAGGCCAGGCGGTGCCCACTCGCTTGGATACGCTCTTCGAAGAAGAAGGCGTAACCACCACTGCTGTCTTCATCGAGCGCGAGCACGACAACCTGACCCTGGTACCGGCTGCCGAGCGCGGCGCGCCAAGCGACCCAACCACTGGCCCGGGCCGCGACATGATCCCGTTCCAGACCATCCACCTGCCGACTCGCGCAGTTATTCGCGCTGACGAGGTCCAGGGTATCCGGGCGTTCGGCTCGGAAAGCGAACTCGAGACCGTCGAGGCGATGGTTGAGAAGCGCTTGCTGAAGATGCGTAAACGCCTGGAGGCGACCATCCGCTACCAGCGCGTGGGCGCCATCACTGGCAAGGTGTACGACGCCGACGGCACTCGGGTGCTGCTGGACCTGTATGCCCGATTCGGCATCGAGCAGCAGACCGTGGCCTTCACCATGGGCACCACGACCACCAAGCTGCTGGCCAAAGTGACTGAAGCCAAGCGCCGGGCGGAAGACGCTGTGGGCGGTACCGGCATCATCGCCGGCTGGCTGGGCATTGCCGGACGCAACTGGTTCGACGCATTCACCAACCATGATTCGGTGCAGAAGGCTTTCGATCGCTGGAACGATGGCCAGTTCTTGCGCGACGACCATCGCCGCGATGGTTTCAGCTTCGGTGGTGTGAACTGGGAAGAGTTTTACGGCAACCTGGGCGGCGTCCAGTTCATGGATCCCGACGTTGCCTACCTGGTGCCGGTAGGCGTGGATGGCCTGTTCATCACCAACTTCGCGCCGGCCGACTACATGGAAACAGTCAACACCACCGGTGTTCCGTTCTATGCCAGCCAGGAAATGTTGCGCCACAACAAAGGCGTGGACATGGAAGCCCAGAGCAACCCGCTGAGCATCTGCACCCTGCCGCGCGCCATCATCAAGTTGACCAAGTAATGGGCCGCTCGGAGTTCGACCAGGTCTTCGAGGGCGCGGACGACGAGCTGTTCAGCACCTTCGGCCAGCGAGGTGAGTGCTTCTATGACTCGCGGGAAGGGGCGCCGCCCCAGCCCGTGAGCGTGGTGCTGCAGACCAATGTCAGCGATCCAGCTGGCGGCAGCTTCGTTGCCGTCCACCTGGCCGCCGACCTGCGCATCAGCCAGGTGCCCAATCCATGCAAGGGTGATTTGCTCACCGTGGACTGCAAGCGCTACCTGCTCGATGAGTACGTGGGCACAGACGGCCTCATCAACCGCTTTTCACTCATGCCGGCGGACTGACTATGGACAACCCACTGACCTTGGGCCGAAAGGCGCTGATCGAGCGGCTCACCACGATTTCAGTGGCCAACGGGTATTTCACCTCGGCCGGCTCGAACGTGCGAACGGGCTGGCTCAATGAGCAGCTGCAGGCCCGCGACGCCAGCTTTCCTATCATCGTTGTGCAAAAGGGCCGGGGCCAGGCGCCAGTGCCCGGCCCCATGGCGCTGAAAGCCTTCTCTGGCTTCAGCATCGTTGGTGCTGTCAGCACAGGCATGGACGACTACGAGGATGCCATCGAAGCGCTTGAGCACGACCTGTTGAAGTGCCTGGTTCCCGTGCAAGGCCGCGCCCTGGACTGGCTACCAAAAGGCGTCACCGGCATCACAGTCGGCACCCCCGAGACTTTCCCACCAGGTGAGTCGCTCAAGGCCGCAACGGTCCTTATCCCCGTACAGCTGCACACCATCATTCAGGGAGAACACCCCCATGTCCGACAAAGCCGATAAGACCGACAAGGCGCCAGGCATTCCAGTGCCCAGCACCGTCAAGGCCACCGAACCGGTCGCCGAGGCGGAGCGTGCATTGCCGCGCTTCGAAGTGGAGCTGCTCAAGCCTCACACCCATGCCCGCACGGACTACGCGCCGGGCAACAAAATCAAAGTCACTGCCGAGCAGCGCACCTGGTTGAAAGACCTGGGCGTGATCGCTGGCGACACCTCGGAGAAGTAAGACATGCCACAGATTGAAACCTTCCTGGTCGGTGGCCAGGTCAAGATGCGCAAGTACGGTGTCGGCGGCCCATTCATGCCCGTGGGCCTGGTCTCGACGCTGACCCAGGCCATCGAAACCAACGACATCACCCTGGCCGATACCACCACCCCGCAGGGTGGCGAGTACGACTCCATCAGCCGGATCAGCAGCATGTCGCTGACCATGAACTGGCGCGAGTTCTACACCTCGAATCTGGCGGCCATCTACTGGGGCACCGTCGACCGAGTGCCGGCGACCACCGTCACTGACGAACCGCACACCGCGAGCAAGGGCGGCACCATCCTGCTGGACAAGATGCCACTGACCATCACGTCGGTGAAGCTGGCGGCCGGCGGTGCGACTGCTTACGACGACGGTGACGACTGGCAAATGACAGGCTCGGGCATCGAGATTCTGGAAGCGGGCGCGATCGCCGATGGCGCTCAGTTGCTGATCACCTATGCCTCTGCGTCCGTGGACATCATCGAAGCCTTGACCGGCAGCGGCGAGGTCTACGAGTTCCTGTTCGAAGGTGCGAACGCCGCGGGCACGAAAAATCGCGTCAACCTGCAGTACTTCCGCTGCCAGCTCAGCCCGGCCGCCAGCGCTGATTGGATCAGCACCGATGATTTCATGGGCAGCGAGGTCACCGCCAAGGTGCTCTCCGACCCCAAGAAAACCGGTGCCGGCAAGTCGAAGTACATGCGCATCATGAAAGAAACCGCTGCGGCCTGACGCCGCGCCTGTAACCCAGCCCGCTCCCGCGGGCTGTCTTCATTGTGGAGTGCAGCATGAGTGAAATGACCGCCTCGAAGGTCGTTATGATCGATGGAAGGGAGGTGATCTTCCGAGAGCTTTCAGTTGCGGAGATCCGCTTGATGATGTCGGAAGAGCCTGAGTCTGACGGGCTGGGCGGCTCCTTTTTTGAGGACATCCGCCTCTCTGATTTGCGGCGTTTCACCAACCTGGAAGTTGACGAAGTGGAAGGCATGAGGCCAAGCCAACTACGCGCCGTGATCACGCACATAAAGGGGCAGAACCCCGATTTTTTCGCGTGGCTGGCCAGGGTCAACAACCCGCCGGCCAGGCTCTGAAGAACCTCGACGACTGCATCTGCGCCCTGATCCGAATCGGGCACCACCAGGTGCTTTACTACCCATGGCGCCTGTTCCTGCGCGCTTTGAAGGGCTGAAATCATGCGTGACATCGAACTCCGGCTGACGGCTGACCTGGACGGCGCCACCAAGGAAGTGGCCGGGTTTCGCAAAGAATACGGCGAGATGGTCAAGGTGGTCGAAAAGCCCCTGCGCCAGGTTAATGCATTCCGCGAACTGGAATCGAACGTCGAAAAGACCGGTCGAGCTATGCAGGATGCTCGGGAGCGCGTTCGCCAGCTCGGCGCCGAACTGGCCCGGGCCGAAACGCCATCTCGCAAGCTGCAGGAAACGTATCGCGCTTCGGTCCGCGACCTTGAGCGCCTGGGCCGCGTCGAGGCGCAACAGGTAACTCAGCTGAACCAAATGGGCGCAGGTTTGCGCGCCGCTGGCCTGGATACCCGAAACCTTGCCGCCGAGCAGACCCGACTCAGCGCCGCGTACAACAAAGCGCTCGCGGCTGGCCGGGCAGATACCTCCCTCAACACTGCCAAAACAGCGCTTGGTGCCGGCGCGGTACGGGAAACGCAGGCTGAACTGCTTCGATTGCGGCAGCAGTATTCTTTGGTGAAGTCTTCGGGCGAGCTTTCCGCTCGTGATCTTGGGATCGCCCAAGACAACTACCGTCGCAAGGTCAGCGAAACGCTGGCACGGCTGCGTGAGATGCGTGCCGTCAACGCAGTGCCTGTGAAGGCAGTGCCGGTTCTGGCCGATACAGCGCGGCAAAACCTTGGCATTAACCAACTCAAGGCGCTGCGCGTACAAATTGCTACCTTGACCGCTGACTATCAGCGCCTGACTCGATCGGGAGTTCTGTCCGCCACAGAGCGGGCGGTAGCTGAAACGCAGTATCGCCGCAAGGTCGAAGAATCTCGGCGCGCCATCGCGGCCTTGTCTGGAGAGCAGCAACGTTCCGGTTCCATCTCCCAAGGTGGTGGCGGAGGCTTCTCGGACAATTTGACCCTGGCCGCGGGCGCTGCCTCGGCCGTTGCTGTGGCGGCGGCTTACCTGCGCACGACCGATAGCGCCAAAAAGATGGACGCGCAGCTCCGGCTCACTACCGCTTCGCAAGCTGAGTTCAATGAGGTGCAGCGCGCTACGTTCGATATTGCTCAACGCAACCAGGCTCCGCTGGCCGACGTAGTTACCCTCTATAGCCGTCTGCAGCCCGCCATGGTGCAAATGGGGAGGGGGCAAAAAGACACGCTAAACATCATCGATGCGGTCACCCAATCCCTACGGATCAGTGGAGCGACTGCATCGGAGACAGGTAGCACTATTACCCAGTTCTCCCAGGCGCTGGGCTCAGGCGTGCTTCGTGGTGAGGAATTCAACTCCATTGCCGAAAACTCACCAAGGCTGTTGAGGGCATTGGCGGAAGGGTTGAAGGTACCCACCGGCGCACTTCGAAACATGGCATCGGAAGGCAAGCTGACCGCCGACGTCATCGTCGACACGCTTTTGGGGCAGCTTCCGAAACTTGCGGCTGAGGCGGCGCAGTTGCCAGAAACGTTCGGTGGGGCTCTCACCAAACTCAACAACCAACTGGCTGTATCGGTCAAGCAGTTTGATGAGTGGTCCGGCCTTTCTTCGGATGCAATTGAGCTGGCGCAAGGCCTTACTGCCGCTCTCAAAGGGCTGTCCAGCGGCGAATTCGGAGATTATTTCCGCAGAGATAAACAGTCCATTGCGGGCTTCAATAACGAGATCGGCGTCGTGATGGCGCGAATCCGTGATTTGCAAAACGTCCGCTCAGGCTTGAAAAGCGATTCGGATACCTCGCTTTTTCAATGGAAGTTCTGGGATCGCAAAGAGATAGATGCCGAGGTTTCGGCACTCAAGCAGCACATTGCCGAGATGTCTACCCAGCGCGATAAGTTTGCTGCAGATCAAGGGCAGAGCAATGCTGAGCAGGACACTTTGGCTGCTGAACGTTTGGCCTCAGCTCAGAAAAATGCCCAAGATCTGAAGGATGTTCAAACCAAGCTGGTTGCTGATACCAAAGCTTCGCTTAAAGCCCAGGTTTCAGCTGAGAGAAAAGCCGCAAGTGATGTCGAAAAGGCCAAAGCTGCACAGTTAAAGACTCAAGAAAAGTACAGCAAAGCGATTTCATCTCTTGGCGCTGAAGCGAGCGGCGATGGTTCATATGCTTCTGCTCAGTCGCTGAAGGTGGGCGCTCGCCAAGCGCTGCAGAGGGGAGACGTTAAGTCAGCGAAAGAGCAGGCCAATGCAGCGCTTGAGATTCTCGAAAAGCTTGCCGACGCGGGGGAAAACACCTACGGCTTTGCCGGGTTCATCAAGGAGCTGAAAGGAATCGAGGTCGCGGCTGACGGCATCAATGTCAAAAAGGCTCAGGATAGCCTGGAGCAGGCCAAGCAGAAGACAGCCGAATTAAAGTCTGGGTTGGAAGAGCTGAAGTCGGTTGTGATCACGCCGACCATGTCAGACGAGGCAATCGCCAAGATCTTGAAGCAGGTTCAAGACCTCAAAATCAAGATCGGTCAGCAGTTCGCCATCCCGGTTGGCATTACCCCCACCAATGAAATGCAGACAATCGCTGGACAAGCCCCGGCGGTGAAGTTCCCGACTGTCGACGACGCCAAGACAGTGGCACCCACGCCCCTCGAAGTGCCGAAGACTCGCGGGAAGACTCAGAAGCTCACCTACCAATCGGGCGTTAACAGCTATTCGCAGCAGGATGCAGTTGTACCGGTGCAGCCCGTCGTCGAGGAGGATGCCTATCAGAAAATGGTGCGTGAAGTGGCCGCGCGCGGGAAGGTGCAAGTCCCTGTCGAGCCTGCGGTCCCAGATGGATCTATCGCTGATGTGACCGTCGCCGTTGCGCCAGAGTTGGACGATGCTGCAGCCACTTCCGCCAAGAGTCAGGTAGCGGCCGTTGCTGAACAGATGCGTCAAGCTCTGGTACTGCCTGTGACTATCATTCCGCCGAACGGGTCAGCCAGCGTTTCCCGGGCTGATCCGGATGTCCCTCAGTTTGCCCGCGGCGATATGGTTCGTGGTCCTGGCACTGGAACCAGTGACAGCATCCTGGCTCGGCTTTCGAACGGCGAATTTGTGATGCGAGCGGCTGCGGTCCAGCACTATGGCCCACAACTGCTGCGGCAACTGAACGAGCGCCGCTTGCCCAAGTTCGCAACGGGTGGGCTGGTAGCGCCGCGAATGATGCCCAGTATTCCAGCGCCCGCGGCGTCGATTCTGAATCAGATTGATCCGCCTATGCCGGAAAGCATGGGAACCGTTGCCCTATCGGTTGGGGGCGAGACTTATCAGTTGCAGGCCCCTCAACAGGACTTCCAGCGGCTGATCAGGAATCAGCGCCTCAAGTTCGGTAAGAACAATTGAGGATGTGCAACCAATCAGACCCACCTCGGTGGGTTTTTTCATTTCTGGAGTAATGGATGAGCCTGCCGCTGATCATGTTGGGGGGCATCCCCATCGTTCTGGATTCCGGCGCGCCGGATCAGTCCGACAACCCGCTGCTTGGGGAATCGATCATCCGGCTGTCCGGCGGCGAAGGCGTCAAGATGACCCACTGGGGCAAGGCCGCCGGCACGATCAGCGGCCAGGGCTGGATGCCGCCTGGCTTGGATGGCCTGGACTACAGCCAGCCGCTCGAGCTGCGCCTCACCGCGCAGGAGAGCATGGTGAGCAACGAGCGCATGCTGGCGCTCACCAGTACCCCCCGCGATGACTGGGCACCTTGGGCATTCGCCTTGGTTGGTCCCCGTTGGGTTGAGGTGGGGTGCGTTGTCGATGGGCTGATCGTTACGGTTGACCAAGTCGTGGGCGCCACCCGGTACATGGCGCAGTGGATGCCGGTTTACAACGTGTTCGCCAGCAAGCCCCCCAAGACACAGAGCTCGGGCCAGGGCAGCTTCGGGTGGACCATCGCCTGGGAAGAGGTCTGATGCTGATCAACGGATTGCCGCTCAACGCGGCAGCGCTGTGTGGCCTGCTGGGAGAAGCGCGTGCGCCCGAGCCACTACCGATCGTGCCCGGCCGTGCATTTCGCTGGCGCCTGCGCGTGACGGTAGGCGGCATTGATGTAACCACCCGGCTGACGGGCCAGGTCCACGTCGACCGCGAGCGCGGTGCTGCGGGCCTGGCGGACTTTACCTTGCAGATGAACGCGGGGCCGGTGGTGCCGATGGATTGGGTGGGCCGCGAAGTCACGATCGATTACATCAGCACCGCGTCAGGCATCACCACCGAGAAACGCCGCTACACCGGGCGCATCGTCACCACCGAATGGGGCTCGCTGGCCAGGCTGCTGGTGTGCCACTGCGGTGATCAGCTGCAGCAGCGCGTCGAGGCCATGAGCGCCCAGGCGGTGGAAGCGCTGGTCCCTTCCTACTGGTCGGGCGAGGTGTTTGAAGCCGTCGACGGGCGCAGCCGCTGGGACTATGCCCAAGAGCGCCTGACGTCGGTGCAGGGGAGCCTGGATTCTTCGGCGACCGGAGAACTGCGACTGACCACTTGGTATGCGGGTAATATCGATTTCACGTTCGGCGCCGGCACCACGGTCTACGACTCGGTGGCGCTGTCCTATGCAGATCTCACCAGCCTCACCAACACGGTGGAGATTGAGGCGAACTATCGTTTCCCGCGGCTTCGCCAGCTCAACGAGAATTTCACCTGGGTGCATCCGGACACCAATGGCATGGGCGGGCTCAGCGGGTTTTGCCAATGGCGCCCGGACAGTACCGAGCTGCCCGACGTGGCCATGGTTCGCGATGCCGTCACCGGTAGCGGCCTGAGCCTGGTGCGCAGCCCGAGCTACAATCGGGTGCCACTCAGCGCGCCGGATCCTTGCGGCACCGGCCAGCCTTGGGTGAACAACTATGCCGACCTGCTGCTGGGGGCGTCACTCACCGGCGGCCGACGCTGGAGCCAGCCGATCACTGAGAAATACACCCTCAAGGTGGTGGCCGAAAACAGCATTGCCCAGGCCGGTCAGGTCATTGCACGCGAGTCCCTGTCGATCGAGTACACCAACGACCTTGCGGACTCATGGGAAAGCTCGGCTTTCGGCATCGACGCGCCGAGGCAGGTGAGCACCACGACGGGCAATGGTGTGGGCGGCAATGGCACCGGCGGTGTAGGCGGCGCCCCTTCGCAGGACGGCGGCGAGACTGGCCACAAGGATCAGCGCGACGAGGCGCAGCGGCTGGGCGCTTTCCAATGCCTGCTGCATCAGGCCAAGACGTCGATCATCCAGGCGCACAGCGGGACTCGGGTCAGTTGGGAGTCACCGACCAGCATGGTGATGGATGTCGACTTGGTGCATACCCTCGCAATCAGCGACCAGGGCATCAACGCCGCGGCGCGGTGCAGCCATGTTTATGACACGTTTGACCTGGCGGCCGGTAGCGCCATCACCACGCTGACGATCACCGTGATGCGCGGGGGCGGCGCGGCAGAAGATCCGCTTGAGCCGCCTGCAGCATCCTCCGAGCCGCAACCTGAACCTGAAGGTCCGGACCCCATCGGACGGAGCCTTCCGACTCAGCTGGGCGGCAAGAAAGGAGCGCCGGCCTACAACGAAGAGCTGGACGGTTTTTCTGGCAACTACGACAACGCCGATCCGACGCTCGAGGTGTTCCCTCGACGCTTCCAGGTGACGTCGATCGACATACCCGAAGAAGACACCGACGAAAAAACCGTCGATATCGCGGCGACCTACCGGGTCGTCATCCCCAACGACCTTCTGGAGTTGTAAGCCATGTCAGAGACCGAGCGGCGTGCCTTGGGCGTTGCACTGGAGACGAACCGGCGGGCGAGTGGCGCCGCCATGGAATCATCCAGGCGCGCAATTGGCCCGGCAATGGAGGCGGAGCGCCGTGGCTCAGGGGCTCAGATTGCCGACGACATTCAGCGCCTGGGAGGAGTGCAGCGCCGAAGCACGACCCTGTCGCGGATCGAGCGCCGCGGTGGGATCGGTGGGCAGACCGGATCCGGGGTCTGGGCCGCGCCGAACCTGGGCGGCGGCGGGGGCATTGCAAGCCCGTTGCGCGAGGCTGACTACACAAAGCGCGAGTATTGGCCCAATGGGGCGCTCAGTAGCGATGGACTGTTCAACATGCCTGCCCTGAAGAGCCTGGTGCTCACAGATAGCAGCGGTGCCACTGTCGTCGTGAACCTTGCTCAACCCGTCACTCCGTCACAGGACGAATAGATGCGTTTTATCAACAATTGGATCACCCAGCTGAATCAGCCCATGGGGGCCTCAGCGACTTCGCTACCTGTGCCGGACGCCGCACTGGCGCGCCTGACTGAGGGCTCGTACCTCCTGACGCTGGTCAACTCCGCAAGCGCACTGGACCAGACCCAGTGGGAGGTCATTGAGGTGACTGTAGGCAACGGTTTGGTGCATGCCACCCGAGGCCGAGAGGGCACCGTGCGCAAGGCATGGCCGGTAGGCACGCTGATCTATTGCGGGGTCACAGCAGGGACGCTCAACGAGCTTTATGCGCAGATCATAGATCTCGCATCTCGCGTGTATGCCTTGGAAACAGGAAACCCCAACCCGGATCCTGATCCAGAGCCAAATCCCGACCCTGATCCAAATCCTCAGCCTTTGCCTGATTACGCCCTCATGGATGTTCAGGGCCGAATCTTCACGGACAGCCAGGGCGATATTTTGGTGGGTGACCCACCGCCCCCCACCACCGGCCCCATATTGATCAGCTAACCAGGAGTACGCATGAGCACCATCCAGCACACAGTTACAGGCACTGCCGACCCACAAGGCGCACCGCCCAGCGTTGGCGCCCATTACATCAACACCCTGACACGCCGCACCTGGATTTCTGCGGGAACATCGTCTGTTGAGGATTGGGGCAAGCCCCTGCCTGGCAAGGCAGTCATCAAAGATTACAAAACGCCCGCATTTGATCTGGACATGCAAAGTTCGATCACTACTATCCAGATGGAGAGGCCACTGGATGCCAACGTTGAAGCCTTTTCGGTCAACCTCCCAAGCTCCAATGTTGTGAGCATTGATGAGACGGTTTTGATACTGGACAACACAAACTTTGCTAAAGGCCGTGTTGACTTTGTTTCGCCACTACCGGACGCATGGCGACGTGGCGTGCCAAAGAGTATTACGGTCGGTGATCAAGGTATTACCTATCTCAAATTTTCGAGAGTGGTTAACGGGCAGGGCCAGTGCTATTACTCATTGGTTGAGAACAAAGTTCTGAATAATGGCGACGAGTATGAAGGGGTTTCTGGCGCTGTTGTCACGTTGGATTCGCAATTTCGCAAGACTATGTGGAATACATGGGCAGCCGCAGATAAGTTAATCCTTCCGAAACTCGAAGATACTTATCCCCCGAGCATGTATACGGAATATGAGCTTGTCGTTCACGATTTCAGCGGAACTCAACAGAAAATTCAGATCGACGTAGAGAAAGGGCAGCCTTTGACTGGTTATACCGAACTCGTCGTGGGAGCGTATGAAGCCAAGCTCTTCCGGTTTTCCTATTGGGTGGGTACCGCAAAGTACCGCTGGAAGTTGATGAGTGAGCACACGCTCTGAAGAAAGGGGGGAGCTATGGAGCGCACACTCGTGTTTCCCTGGCATGGTCGGGTGCAGGGTGGCCAGGTGCATTTGAAAGATGGCACTACCCGGCCTTTTCCAGCGTTGCCTACCGCAGTGGCCGGCGCCACAGGACCTGGTGACAATCACCGTATTGTTGTCAATGGCGTCGCCCCGCTGAGTGAAGAGGAGATCGCCCGAACCCCTGCCGGTGGGGAGTATTGGCCGGGGCGCGCGCTGATCACCGCCGGCATGCTTTACGGCAACCCGGTTGAATGGATCTACCAAACGCTGGACGGGTCACGCTGGAGTGTTGGGCTGGAATCCCGAACGATTGAAACTTCCAGTTCCTCGCTGCGACTTCGGTTTCGTCGATTCGGCGAGTTTCAACGAGCGCCTGAAGAGCAGGTGAGGGGAATAAGCATCCCGGTTGGTCGGCTCACGGCCGCTGAGCGCGCGCTGTTCTTTGCTGACCTGGGTGGGATAGGCGACGTGGTGATGCGGCTGCATTCGGTCAGTCCTACAGGGCGCAGGGCCATCCTTGCGCTGATGGCACACAACTCCGGCGAGGGATTCGACAACGCGCCGCGCGCCTACACCTTCGTTGAGATTTCCATCACCGGCGCCAGCGCGGAACTGCAGGCATCCAGCAGCGTGCTCTATGGCAAGGCAGACATACGCAAATCAAGCGAGGTGCCTCAGGACACTCACCTGGTTCCAGACGTCGTTGGTAACGAGTGGGAGGAGGTAGATCGCGAACCGGTCTACGGGGCGGACGGAGCCCGGGTGGGAGACCGTGTGACCTATGACTTCAAAGCCTCGGTCAGTTTGATTTCAACGCCGAGCAGCAGCGGCCTTCCGGGCCCAACGAGCTATACACAGGTGCAAACCTGGATCGCGGCCGTGACGTACGATGGTGAAACCCCGGTGCCGTGTACGATCCGTTGCACCACACGTGCCGAACGCGCGATGCCGAACATGTCTGCTGTGACGGATCTGCAGGAAATCAGGTATGTCCAGGACAATGGACAGCAAGAGGTCGAGCAGCGAGGGCAATACCATCTTGAGGGCAGCGCAAATAGCGTGTCGTCCGCAACGTGCAGTTGGGAATACCCCGGCGGAAGTTGGTCAAGAGGTGTGAACTTCACAACGGCCAGTACAATCCTTGAAACCCAAGTGACGAACATCTACACGGCTGACGGTGCTGAATCCTCCGTATCCAGGTTGCCTTATAACCAGGCCGGTGTCTTCGGGTATGGCTTGATTGAAGGAAACTACGCGACAAGGAAACCACGGGTTTCGTTTGGGCTGGGCGCTTTCTACCAGCATATAACGTTGGATCTTTACAGTAACAACTTGCTGGGAGTCTCCGTCGCTACAAACGGTAATGCCGCAGTTATGAAAGGCGGACTCACGGTCGATGGCTTCATGCCTCAAGAGGGGCCTTATCCGGCGGAAGAGATCACCCACTACGGCAGCTACAACCCTTTCACTCGCCAGATAGTCCTCGCATCACTCGAGCCCGCTAACTGGGCCTGACCCCCTGTATTTTTAAGGAGCAGCCAGCCATGCAGCCGGCCCGCCAAGACCTGCCCGTCGTTCCGGGCGCGACGTACCGCGACACGATTCGAATCATGCAACCGGTGTTCGTGTACCGGGATATCACCGGCATCGGCGGCGCACCGGTGGTGCTGCAGGTGCCCGATCACGGCCTGGCCTCGGACTGGCCTGTGTGGGTACGCGGCACCGCGGGGATGCCAGACCTGAACCGGGAGCCTTTCAAGCAGTTGCCGCACCGCGCCAAGCGGCTATCGGCCGACAGCCTCGAGGTGAATAGCCAGTCGGCAGCAGGTCTGAAGCCGTCGGGCGGCCAACTGGTGTACCGGCCACCGGTAGACCTGACAGACGCGACAGCGGTGCTCACGGTCTTCAGCGGCGCCGATGCGCTGTTTGTCCTCAGCGAAGGGGCAGGGCTGGAAGTTACAGCGCCGGGCACCATCGCGCGCACGCTGACGGCGGCCCAGACCCTGCTGCTTGCGCCGGGCGGCATGACCTACACCTTCGACCTGCTGTTCCCGGGCGGGGTAGTCACGCGCTACTTCACGGGGGCTTTCACATGACCTGCAGCCCCAACGTCATCACCTTCGAAGTCGAGAACCCAGGCGCCGCGGCGCTGGAGCGTGAATACGCCATTGCCATCGAGTTGATCGAGCGCGAGGTGATCACGATCGGCGAGCAGGGTCCGCCCGGCGTTGGCATCCCGGGCCCCGCCGGCGGATCTGCGGTGCAACGCCTGGCGGGCGAGACGCTCAGCGCCCTGGTGGCCGTGTACGAGCTGGACGGTGTGGTGTTCCGGCTCGACCAGGCCGACGGCGAGCATATTGCGCTGCTGCTGGGTATCACCCTCACGGCTGCCGATGTCGGCGCCACGCTCAACATCCAACGCACCGGCGTCATCGATGACGCGGCCTGGTCCTGGGCCACCGGCCGGGTATGGCTCGGCGCCGACGGTGCGCTCACCCAGGTACCGCCCACGCAAGGTTTCAACCTGCTCATCGGTGCGGCGGTTTCGCCCACCCGCCTGATCCTCAACCTGCAAGACCCCATCGATCTGGAGTAATACCCATGCCTGCACCCCGTTTCCTTCGCCTTGTTTCCGGCATCCAAAAAATGGTTGAAGCGCTGCAGACCTCGGCCGGCGCTGCTGATGCCGACAAGGTCGTCGCCACCGGCGCCGACGGCCGCCTCGACGCCAGTCTGATGCCACTGGGCATCGGCGCCAACACCACCATCGTGCCAGCGTCTGAAGCCCTGACCGCTGGCAACTTCGTCAACTTCTTCAATGACGCCGGCACGCTCAAGGCGCGCAAGGCCGACAACACCAACGGCCGCCAGGCGGATGGCTTCGTGACCAGCCCGGTCGCGTCCGCTGCCAACGCCACCGTCTATCCCATGGACGGGGTGAACTCTGGCCTGACCGGTCTCACCGTGGGCACCAAGTATTTCCTCGGCACCGCCGGCGGGGTAATCGCAGCGCCCCTGGACGAAACCCTGGCCGCCAACTACGGCAAGCTCTCCCAGCAGCTGGGTGTGGCCAAGTCGGCGACCGAGCTGGTCACCTCGGACTATGAACCGGTGATGATCTAATGACCGAAAGGACTCCGCTCGTCCTCATTGGGGGCGTAAAAAAACAGCTGCCTGTCGGGGATACTCTGGCGAAGTCCATTGTGGGTCTGGACCGGGCGGACAACACGCCCGATCTGGAGAAGCCGGTCAGCCAGCCCGCGCAGGATGCCCTGGCCAAAAAGGCTGACCTGGATTCGGGCGGCAAAGTGCCGATCGCCCAGATCCCGGTGCTGTCCACCAGTAACGTCAGCGAAGGCTCGAACCTCTACTTTACGGATACCAAGGTTCGCAGCGTCACGCTGAACGGTGTGGTGTTCACCGTGAACTCCGCTGTGGTCGCCAGTGACTCCCTGCTGGCGGCTATCGGCAAGATCCAGACCCAGATCAACAACCGCCTGCTGACTACCGGCACGGCGGCTGCGGCCACCAAGCTGGCGACTGCGCGCACCATCAACGGTGTGACCTTCGACGGTACGGCCAACATCATGATTACTGATAGCACCAAGGTGCCTTTGTCCTCTGTGGGCGTGGCCAACGGTGTCGCTGGTCTGGATGCCAATGGCATGGTCCCGGCAGCCCAACTCCCGTCCTATGTCGACGACGTGCTGGAATACAACACGTTCTCCAACCTGCCGAGCACCGGTGAGACGGGCAAGATCTATGTCACGCTCGACCCGTACACGGATGGCCAAGGGCGCACCAGTTCGCAGTTCCGTTGGACGGGCTCGGCCTACACACCCATCATCGCCAGCCCCGGCACCACGGATGCAGTGACTGAGGGCACCACGAACCTATACTTCAACACGAACAGGGTGCGCCAGATCCTGCTCACGGGTTTGAGCGTGGCCGTGGGCGGTGTGATTGCAGCGACTGACAGCCTGATGGATGCGCTGGGCAAGCTCCAGAACCAGATCAGCAACCTGAACAAGGGCAGCGTGGGCCTGGGGCAGGTAGACAACACTTCGGACCTGTCCAAGCCGGTCAGCAACCCAACAGCGGCTGCACTGGTGGATACCGGGGGCCAGAACTTGGCCTACAACAGCGCGTTCTTGAAGATCTCGTCGGCGGACTCCCGTTTGGCTGACGGCTGGGAATTTGACGGGCCGGGGAGCCCCGGTAACTCCACGGGATCGGTGTCGGTTGTCGCTTCCTTCATCACTCCGGTGGAAAACGCCCAACGTCTGACGGTCACCAACCTGAACACCAGCTCCTACTACAGATCTCTGGTGAACTCTCTGGCTCGGATATTCAAGGTGAAT
Organism: Pseudomonas sp. UBA6276; assembly: GCF_002438365.1. Taxonomy (NCBI): domain Bacteria; kingdom Pseudomonadati; phylum Pseudomonadota; class Gammaproteobacteria; order Pseudomonadales; family Pseudomonadaceae; genus Pseudomonas; species Pseudomonas sp. UBA6276. Next base: position 28,379 of record NZ_DJUS01000156.1, on the reverse strand, counting down.
GCCGGGCAGACGGTGACGGCTTCAATCCGAGCGAAGGGTACGGCTGGGTTGCAACTAAGGATCTTCATTCAGGCCGTAGACTCCAAGCCCACTGCTATCGCTGCTCCTGCAAGTGGTTTCATCCTGCTGACAGGAGATCCACAGGCTATTTCGTTCACCTATGCAAATCTCCCGGCCAACACTGCAGGTGTGCGAGTGTTCTACCGGTTGTATTCTGGGCCTACAGTCACTGATGGCACCGTAGACTTGGCTCGTCCAAAGCTGGAGATTGGTTCCTATCCGACGGGCTGGTGCGAAGACACGGTGAGCATCCGCGAAGACGTCGCAAACAAGGCGCCGGTAGCGAATCCTATATTCACGGGTGACGTGCTCAGGATCAACACGCCTTCCACGATGATCGGCTCAGGCATCAGCGGCAACTCCGGTATAGAACTGGGTTCGTGGCAAGGGGGGTCGACGCCTTTCATTGATTTCCATTCTGGGGCGACCCCTGTCGACTATGACTGCCGGTTACTGGCCAGCGGTGGCAACGGCTCCAGCGGCAACGGTTCTTTGTCGTTCAACGGCGTTAACTTCAACTTCAACTCTGACGTGACGGTACAGAGGGGAGCCCAGTCATCAGCCCTTCTGATCAGGGCGAACCCTAGCCAAAACCGCTTCGTTCGTTTCATGTCGGACACAGCAGTGCGCTGGGACATTGGCGCGGGCAATGTTGCGGAGTCCGGCGGCAACACTGGTTCGGATTTTTTCATCAACGCCTACGCCGACAACAGCTCCTTCATAAACAGCCCATGGGGGATAAATCGGGCGACTGGTGAAACCCGAATGACCCGAGCGGCCGTATCCGGCCCGTTCAAAGTCGGGCAGTTCACCCTTGCGACTTTGCCATCCGCATCGGCCTATGAGGGCTACGACATAGACGTGACCGACGCTGCCGGCGGATCAAAGCGCTGCAGGTCCAACCGTACCAACTGGCTGATCCTCAATACCACCACCCCTGTGAGTTAAACCATGGCCCTCACCGAACGCAGAATTCGATACGAAACCCTTATCCGCTGGCATGAAGACGGCTCCGTTGGCGCGCACCAGGTGGACCTCGACCAAATGCTGCGCGATGGCGTTGTGATTTCCAGCACGTTGACCACCACCATGCCGCTCGGTACGGCCGATTATCCTGGCGTTACGCCGCTGAGCGAAATCCTGGGCGAAGCAGCGACCGTAGCACTTTCGCGTGTGGGTGTGCTTGAACAGGCGCTTGGTGAGGTCAACAGCCTGGCCCAGCAGAAATCTGAGCAGTTAAGCCAAGTTCGTGGCGAGATGGACACGAAGCAGGCCGAGCTTGCCACTGCCCAGCAGACTATCGCCGATCTGCAGTCGCAGTTGGCCCAAGGCCGCGCGACCGATGAGGCGCGGGCCGAGGTTGCCGCCGAGCCCGACCCCGCAACCTGAAAGATCGCCCCACCCGATGCCCGCCCTGTGCGGGCTTTTTTTCGTCTGGAGAAAAGCATGAAGACCTCAACGAAGGGCATCGCCCTGATCAAATCCGCCGAAGGGCTACGGCTCAAGGCCTACCCCGACCCCGGCACCGGCGGGTTGCCTTGGACGATCGGTTACGGCAGCACGTCGGGCGTCACCCGGAACATGGTCATCACCGAAACCCAGGCTGAGCAGATGCTCGCGGAAGATCTGGTGCGGTTCGAGCGCATCGTGGAGCGCCTGGTGCAGGTTCCGGTCAACCAGGGGCAGTTCGATGCGCTGGTGTCGTTCACCTACAACGTCGGGGAGGGCAACTTCACCAAGTCGACGCTGCTGCGCAAGCTGAATGCCAGTGATACCGCTGGCGCAGCCGAGCAGTTCTCCCGCTGGGTCCATGCAAGCGGCAAGGTGCTGCCAGGCCTGGTCAAGCGCCGCGCCGCTGAGCGGGCCATGTTTCTGGGGGCTGCATGACGTCGGGCAAAGCACTGGCCTATCTGGCCGCGGTGCTGGCGCTCATTGGCCTGTACAGCGCTGCACTGTACGCCGCCTACAGACACGGCGTGACGGTTACCAACGCCGCGCGGGACGCCGAGTGGTCGCAGGCGGAGGCTACCCAGAAGACTGAACTTGCTCAGGCGGTGCAGGCCGTGCGCGACGAAGAACAACGCCTCCAGCGTGAGGCCAACCAGGTAGGAATCGATGCGCGAGAAAAGAATGCTGCTGCCGATGCTGATGGCCGCGGGCTTGATGCTGCTGGCGACCGGCTGCACGTCCAGGCCGGGAAGCTTGCCGCCAGCGCTGGCGCCTGCTCCAGTGATACCGGCTCTGCCGATCGAGGCGCGTCAGCCACCCGCGCCGCCCTGGTGCTCTCCCAACTGCTCGAGCGCGCTGATGCGAGAGCGGGAGATCTGGCAAAGGCTTATGACCGAGCCCGAATAGCGGGGCAGGCGTGTGAAAGGGCCTATGACTTACTGCTGAAAGTGGCGAAAGGGCTCCCGCCCTGACCTCAGCGCATGCCATCGAAATAGTAGAAAGAAGCGGCCGTCCACCATGCGTCAACATGGCAGCCGGCCGCCGAACTGCAGACCAATCCTGCAAGTCCAGCCAAGGCTTCCTGCTTCGTGCACAAAGCGGAGGGAGCCTAGCACCTGTTCATATATACAGTAAAGGCTTGCTAAATCATGTCGAATCCCGTCATACCTTGGATGGGTGGCAAACGCCGCCTCGCCGATCGTCTCATCCCCCTGTTCCCGCCCCATGAATGCTACGTTGAGGCCTTTGCAGGCGGGGCCGCGTTGTTTTTTCTGCGCCCACAACCTGCACCCGTCGAGGTGCTCAACGATATCAACGGTGATTTGGTCACCCTGTATCGAGTCATTCAGAATCACCTGGAAGAGTTCGTGCGCCAATTCAAATGGGCGCTCAGCTCGCGCCAGGTGTTCGAGTGGCAGAAGATGACGCGGCCCGAAATACTGACCGATATCCAGCGAGCCGCCCGTTTTTTCTATCTGCAGCACCACGCGTTTGGTGGCAAGGTTTCGGGTCAGACCTTTGGTACAGCCACGACTGGGCCAGCCATCAACTTGCTGCGAATCGAAGAAAACCTATCGGCCGCATGGCAGCGCCTGGCGGGTACCTATGTCGAGCACTTGCCCTGGCATGACTGTGTTCAGCGTTATGACCGACCGCACACGTTTCACTACATGGATCCGCCATACTGGGAAACGGCAGGCTACGGCGTGGACTTCCCGTTCGAGAACTACATTCGCATGGCTGACTTCATGCGAACGTGCAAGGGTAAGGTAATGGTCAGCATCAATGATCATCCCGACATCCGAAAGGTGTTTGAAGGCTTCCATTTCGAGAGACTAGATATCCGCTACACGACGGCCAACCAGAGAATTGGGCAGTCTGATCTGGTCGGTGAGCTGGTAATCATGAACTGGAAGCCATCGGATCTTGGGCAACTGTTCTAGTGCGAGAGCCCACGACTGCTCTAGAAATACCGGCTCTACCGATCGAGGCACGTCAGCCCGCGCCGCCTTGGTGCCCCCCAAGTGATCGAGCGCGCTGATGCGAGAGCGGCAGAGCTAGCAAAGGCTTATGACCGAGCCCGAATAGCGGGGCAGGCCTGCGAGCGGGCTTATGATTTGATAGCCGGTAGTCCGCAGAGGGACTGAAAAGTAGCTCACCGCATGGATCAACATAGAAGCCCGATGTAAACTCCTCAGGTTGCATAGGAGGCTAACTATGGATGTGAAAGTGGCGACTCTGAGCGGGGACGCTGTGCCTGATTATCTGAGGGACAAAGGCGCGCCGTACGCGTATCAGGTAACGAGCTACGATGGAACCATTACGATTTTTGAGAAAGGTGCGGAGGCAGCGCATTACGCGAGCAAGCTCTACAGAGAGGTCCGGTTGAACCGGGGCCTCGAGGATGATAGGGCAGTTTGAGATAGATTCGTTGCGTCGACATCTTCGGATGGGTCGGGGACAGCCTATCGATTTACCTATTCCTGTCGCCCCTTTATCTGGCCCATAATCCATGCCAGATCTCGCCATGGCAAGTGGCCATAGGGATCATGTTTTGCACACTCCGGACCATGGGTAAAGAGGGATGTTGCGTCTGATGGCCATTGAGCCCACCCACACGATTTACATTCGAGGTGGTCAGATCTAATTTTCCAACTTACGCTCCATTCCAATAGGTCAATGTCGCTAGCGATAACGCGTAGAACTAGCTCGTTCATACACACCTCCACGAAGACATGCAAGCATAGCTGTCCTTGCGCATTTTGTGTGTTGGAGCTGCCGACCACTCATCTGTACGGAAGTAGTGCTGTTCATATCATCGGTTTTACGACCGGACCATGTACCGCATAATTCGACCTGAAACCTTTGATATCTCCCTTAGCTACCTGCTGCGCATTGGCGCTCGCAGGACCTATTCAATCCGCATGGCCGATGACAGCATGAACCGCGTAAGGATCTTTGAGCGTGATCTACTGATCGTCGACAAGGGTGCTGAATCGATCAAGGGGCAGCCGTTGATCGGCGTGGTTTTCACAAGATTTCTTCCATTGCGCCCTCAACTAATGACGAGTGCAGCCGATGGCAATGCTACTGCCGCAATTCTTGACGATACGCATTGGATGGAGTACCTATGCCTTTGAGAAAATTTTCGATCGCCAAGCGAACACTTGCCTGTTTTGCGCTGATGGTAATGTTGGTTTTGGGACTTGGCTTTTTTAGCCTTTCACAGACCGCCGGTATACGTGAGGAAGGTCTAATAATCGAGAATGATTCTTTGCCAGGTATCGCTCTTGGCGATGACATAGCTCTCGCAGTTGCCTATACGCGCTTTGATGTCATGAAGATGCTCTCTGCAGCAACCCCAGAAGAACTGTCGCAATCCGGTGAAGCGCTCAAGATCCGGCAGGCCGCTTTCGCCACAGCAGTGAAGGCTTATCAGCCAATCATCTCCTCTGATCAAGAGCGTGCATTGATTGAGTCAATCAGTAGCCAATACCAGCGCTATATCGATGCCACCGAGCTAGCTCATCAGCTAATGAAGAGCAATGACTTGGCGGCTGCTCGGCAGAAAGTCTTACGCGAAATGCCGCTGATTGCAGAAGAGTTAGCTGGCAAATTGGCTTTGCTCGAAAAGCAAAATGACGAATCCGAGTCCGCCTCCAGCGTTCGTGCTACATCTGCTTATGAACAAGCTAAAATCATCACCATCAGTACCATGGTGGTCGCTATTTTGTGTACGCTCATTCTCGCTTGGCGCCTTACAAAGAGCCTTGCTGGTCCCATCCGCCTAGCACTCAAAGCGTCGGAGACAATTGCTTCAGGAGATCTGCGCGCCAATAGCATGAATATAGAAGGCGTTGACGAGCCCGCACGGCTTTTGCAGTCGATGGAGCGTATGCGTATTAATTTAAGTACAACGTTGGGCCAAGTCGGTGACGCCGCGAATCAACTCTCTGTTGCAACGGAGGAAATGGGTGCACTGATGGCCAGCAGCAATCGCGACTTGATTACACAGAATGGCGAAATCGAAATGGCAGCGACCGCGGTCACTGAGATGAGCCATGCGGTAGATGAGGTGGCAGGAAACGCAGTCTCCACATCAGAGGAGTCGAAACGCTCGGCTCAATCTGCAAATGAGGGAAGTGACGAACTAAATCGGACGATGAACTCGATTCTTCAATTGACCCAGAATGTCGACAGCGCCTCGCATCAAGCGCAATTGCTGGCAACACGAACTTTAGAAATTACCAAAGTCCTGGACGTGATCCGCGCTGTTTCCGAACAGACCAATCTATTGGCTTTGAATGCCGCCATTGAGGCTGCTCGTGCAGGAGAGGCCGGCAGAGGATTTGCGGTGGTTGCCGATGAAGTCAGAAGCCTGGCACATCGTACTAGTGAGTCAACACGCGAAATCGAGACGATGATCGGGCAAATCCAACAAGGCACGAGAGATACTGTATCGGCGTTGGCTGTGAGCACTGAGCAGGCTGAAGTCACAAAGGTTCAGGCTGAGTCGGCGAACCGGGCATTGGCGTCCATTGCCCGCTCGGTTGCGGTGATCGATGAGCGTAATATGCTCATTGCCACTGCTTCGGAAGAGCAAGCGCAAGTCGCCCGTGAAGTTGATCAGAACCTAGTCCGCATCCGCGACTTGTCTGCACAGTCTGCCGTGCGAGCTGACCAGACCAGCAGCGCAAGCCAGGAGCTGGCGGTGCTAGCTGCCTCTCTCCATCAGACGCTGCAGCAGTTCAAACGCTAAGTTCTGGTTCAGAATGCTGTCCACGAGTTCACGGCTGCTGCTGAAACTCGTTGGCCGCTGCAGATCACATTACTAGCGCCGATACGAAAAGGGTCTGGATTCGGTTCCAAGGCCTGGGCAGCATCGACCGGTTGCGACTGATGAAGCTCAACCTGACCAAGGATGCCGCTGTTCAGCCGCACCGCAACTACTTCAATAGCGGAAAGTGACGCGCCCGATTGGCCCGGTACTATCCCAACTGGTCGAGCGCTGATGAGAGAGCGGGAGACCTGGCCAAGGCTCATCACCGAGCCTGAATAGCCGGGCAGTCCTGGGAAATCGCTAGCATTGGGGAGGCTAATGTTGATGTAGGGAGTCTTGGAAAGGTTTCTTGGCCCGGATATCATCAGCAACAACCTATGGCCTAACAAAGCATCCGCAAACATGTCTCAGCAATCCCTGCTCGGTATCGACCTAGACGCCGAGGGCAATCCCATCTGCCCGGCTGAATTGTGCGAGAAAGTCTATGCCTCATGGCGCGGATGCTTGTGCGAAATTCGAGCCAGCAAGAAGCCGGCGGAGGCGGCACGACATTATCAACGTGCGTCTGGTTACCTACAGGCTCTACGAGACGTTCGAGCGGTCGAAGAGGTGGGATACAGGCAGCTTCATGCTCAGATGATAGCGGAGTGGACGGTCTGGGCAAATCGCACTGACAGCGCGTTGTAAGCATCGAAAACTGTGTTTACTACCACAACGCTAATATAACGGTGACTGCGATAATTCGCGCGACACCAGCTGCGGCAGGAAATATTGCAAACGGGAAAAGAAGGCAAATCGTTCTTTTGCCTTTCACGAGGACTCTCGATCAGCGTTGCCGACGACCCACAGCAGGTCACGCCAGGGGAACACGCTCTGAACCCTGATCAGCTCGCAGGTTGAGCCGTGCACGAATGGCTTTGCTGAGTCCTGTAACGACTGCCACCCGTCACAGCTCCTACAGCGGATGTGTGGAAAGGGGTCATCGTGCACTGACCAGAACTTGGTCCAGGTGTCCACGTCACTAAGCTTGGGTGTCAGGTTCAGCCATTCCAGCGTGTCCATATGCGCCTCCGTTGTCGTGGTCCAAGCATAGTAGGCTTTGCTGTTCTTCGCTTGGGCAGCGCGCGGGTAAGGGTGGCTTCGGATCGGGCGCCGCCAGTATTTCGCGGAAAGGGTAGGGGCTCTCGGCTGACTGCCTCGCTGCCATCTGCATCCCGCGAATCTGATTGCCGAGCGCTGATAGCTCGACGTGAGCGGCGGAGAGGTCGCGCTTGTACGACGCCAGCAGATGCAGCGCCTGGTCGCGCTCGCGCGCAGTGACGGCGTGGATGTCGACCAGCTTCAGGATATTCGCCCGGGCCTGGCGCAGGTCGGCGGCCACCTGCTCGTACTCTGCCTGGACCAGTTCGGCCTGCTGCTTCCATATTTGGGCTTCGGTGGGTATGCCGAGGCATCCGAACTCTTCGTCTTCGATTTCCATACTGCTGCTCGCCGATACTGTATTTGTGTACAGTATTCGAGATGTTGCCGTTTGCTCAAGGATGGATCGATAGGTGGTGCAGGAAAGGGGCGTTGAAGGTCGGCAGAACGCCGGGGGAGGGCAGTGAAGGCGTGGGACAATTATGGGACACTGAATGTCCCAAATAACCATTAATGCAGCTGCATGGCTATGCAGTTTGGGGCAATGATTGCGGGGGTAATGGGATTTTTGTTCAATAAAATAATTAGATAAAAACGGATTGCAAATCCGCCTACGCCGGTTCGATTCCGACCTCGGCCTCCATCATTGAGAACCCCGCAGATTAACGTCTGCGGGGTTTTTCTTTGTGCGGCCGAAAAGGCCTGTGTACCCGAACTGCACGTACCTCTACGGTGGTGGTCTGTTGGTCTGCACAATGTCAGTTGCGCGTCAGAGGTACCGCGCGCCTGATTGCGGTTGTGCCTGCCAAAGGATTGGTTTAGCTTTGCGCCAATAATGGCAACGGGCCATGCCTCTTGGCATGACACCGGGATGGCAACGGTTACAACACTCTGGGATCAACCATGAAAAGATTCGTCGTGCTCGATAGTTTCCGCGGTCTCTGTGCGGTGGCTGTCGTGCTGTTCCACACTTACGTGGTTCAAAGCATTGCCGAGCTCGAGTTTTTCAAGCACGCGTTTCTGTTCGTGGAGTTCTTTTTTATCCTCAGCGGTTTCGTGTTGTTCCACACCTACGGCCAGCGTTTGAACAACGCGACTGATTACAAAGATTTCTTCATCAGTCGCACGGCTCGCCTTTATCCGCTGCACCTGACCATGTTGGGCGTTTACCTCGCACTGGAACTGGGGCGCTCGTTGGCTGAGAAGAAAGGGTTCAGTTTCAACGAACCGGCATTCAGTGGCGCTACGTCGATGCACGAATTCCTGCCCAACCTGCTTCTGCTGCAATCCTGGCTGAACAGTGCCATGACCGGCTCGTTCAATTACCCGGCCTGGAGCATCAGCATCGAGTACTACCTGTACTTGGTATTCGGCGTCATTGCAGTGCTGGCGCGCACCCGCAGGGTCAAGATCTTCGCAGTCATGTCCCTGGCGGCCTTCATCACTTTGTGGAACGGTGAGTCCTGGCTGAAGCTGGAGATCTTCCGCGGTGTTTCATGCTTCTTCGCCGGCGCCTGCCTGTACGTGCTTTACGACCGTATCAAGGACCTGGACCTGGACGCCGTGGACTTCAATCTGCTGGAAATTGCCCTGGTCCTGGGCAGCTATCGCCTCCTGGTATCGGACATCGATCACAAGGGCGTGTATGCCAGCCTGCTGTTCTGTCTCTTGATCCTGGCATTCTCGTTCGAGCGCGGCGTGGTTTCGCGACTGCTGCACCACCGTTTCTTCGTCTGGCTGGGCGCCTTGTCGTTCTCTATCTACCTGACGCACGCGGCCATTCTGTTTGTGTTCAAGAGCGCCATCATCGTTCTGTCGAAAGTGCTGCACACAGACCTGACAGAGACCTTGCAGGGCCATGACATGCCCAACATGGTCAAGTACATCTCGACCCACAGTGTCTGGCTCGACAACGGCATCGTCGTCTTGCAACTGGCGGCGGTCCTGCTGGTCTCGACCTTGACTTACAAGTACGTCGAGATGCCGGGCGTGCAGCTGGGCAAGCGCCTGACACGCCGCAAAGGCTCGACGCCAGGTCCTACCTTGCAGGGTGCGGCGCAGTAACTTGATCAGCTCACCCCGTTGGGCCCTTCCAGCACCCGGCGGATCTTCTTCGCCAGTTCACTGGGAATATAGGGCTTGGAAATCACCTGGAAATCCGTGCCGCCCACGTCGGTGCGTTCCAGGGAGTTTTCCGAGTAGCCGGTTGTAAGCAGGATCTTGATGCTGGGGCGCATGCGTTTGGCTTCGCGGGCGAGCATCACGCCGTTGATGCCGCCAGGCATGATCAGGTCGGTGAACAACACGTCGAAGTCGTCGTTCTCAATCTGCTCGAGGGCGTCCTTGCCGTTGTAGGCAATGGCGCAGCTGTAGCCGTATTCCTCGAGAATGGTCTGCGCCAGTTCGGCGACATCGGGCCGGTCTTCGACGATGAGGATTTTCTCGTGACCGGGATAGGCGTGAGTGTCCTCGATTGGTGTCAGAGCATGAGGTTGGCTGTCATCGGCCGGGAAATACATGCGCAGGGTCGTGCCGATGCCCTCTTCTGAGTAGATGCGCACCGAGCCGCCGGATTGCTTGACGAATCCGTACACCATGGAGAGCCCCAGTCCCGAGCCCTTGCCTTCTTCCTTGGTAGTGAAAAAGGGGTCCATGACCCGGTTGACGATCGATTCGGGCATGCCGCGACCGCTGTCGGTGATCGCGATACTGACGTAGCGGCCAGGCATCAGCCCGTCGTAGGACACCTGCCGATCGAGCGTGACATTCTGCGTATCGACGGCCAGGGTGCGGCGGGAACGGCCCTCCATGGCGTCGCGGGCATTGATGAACACGTTGAGCAATGCGACTTCGGTCTGGGTCGGGTCCAGGCGGCAGTTCCACAGGTCTTCGGCCAGGCTGTAGCGGATCTGCGTATCGGCCAGAGTGCGCTCGGCGGTTTCCTTGAAGTTGTCGATCAGGCCGTTCAAATTCACCACGCGGCCTTGCAGCTTCTGTTTGCGAGAAAACGCCAGCAGCTGTTGCGTCAGGGTAGTCGCGCGCTCGGCGGCATCGCGGGCGTGCCTGGCGTTGCGCCGCAGGCGCTCTTGTTCGTACTGCGGCTTGTCGACCGAGCGCTGGATCATGTCCAGGTAACCGATCATCACCTGCAGCAGGTTGTTGAAGTCGTGGGCAATACCACCGGTCAACTGCCCCAGAGCTTCCATCTTCTGGGCCTGACGCAGGCCATCTTCGGCATCGCGACGACGACTGACGTCAAGTTGCGAGGCGAAGAAATAGATGAGCTCATTGGATTCGTTGTACACGGGCGAGATGAACAGGGCATTCCAGAAACTGGAGCCGTCCTTCTTGTAGTTGACGACTTCGACGGCCACTTCCCGACGCGCCTCTACTGCGGCCCTGACTTGGGCAATGGTATCGGGATCGGTTTCCGGGCCTTGCAGGAAGCGACAGTTGCGACCCAGCAGTTCGTTTGACGAATAACCGGTCATCTCGATGAATGCATTGTTGGCAAAGATGATCGGATTGTCCGGCATCTTGGGGTCGGTAATGATCATCGGCATACGAGTGGTTTCGACAGCGGCGAAGAAGATATTGTGATCAGACTTGCTGATATCGCCCGTGAAGCCGTCGGTCACTCGGGTAGTACGTTTAGTCATTACTGCTCCGGGTAAGGATACACAGGGCCTGCGTCACTGCCGCCGCATGGGCGATGGCACGATCAGGCCTGGGTAGGAGGTGCGAGTTTTTCGCAGATGCCTTTCAACTTGTCCATCGAGAAAGGTTTGCCCAGCCAATGCACTTTCTTGTCGCACAGGGAGTTCGCGGCCCCGTGGAAACCGGATGCGACGATCACTGGTGTTTCCGGGTTGCGGGTATGAACGCGATTCACCAACTCCACCCCGTCGATCTCGCCCGGCATCTGCAGGTCGGTGATCAGCAGTTTGAGCGGGAAGGGCCGGTTGACGATGTGCTGCCAGGCTTCGTCGGCCGTGGCGAATGCTCGGACGTGATAGCCGAAGTCTTCGAGAATCTCCACCAGGAGTTCAAGGACCAGCGTTTCATCTTCGACGACGACAATCGTTTCCATGGCGGCAATCATTTGGAGGGCTAGCAAATCGGACACGGCGCCGACGGGAAGATTCACTGTGCCGGACCGCTCGTAACTTCCCACTACCGTTCATGCCATTGGTGCCCGACAATCGCCCTGCACTAATGGCACTAAGATATCATTGCGCAGTCTAGTAAAATTCTGAATCACATCTCCGGTGTCCCATGCAAGCCGTTCAAGCCCAACCGGCCCAATCCCCTGAGCCGCACACCATGGCAATGGTCGAACAAGCCATCGCCGGCGGGGTAGGCGGACTAACCTTCGAGCCGGCCCTGGAGCGTCGCTACGAGACGGACACGCAGCGTCAGCGCCTGCAATTTCTGACGTCGACAGGCATTTGCGGCGCGGTCATCTACAACCTCTTTCTGATCAGCGACTGGCTTGCCCTCCAGGACGTGTTTGCCTACGTGGCCGTAGGGCGCCTGCTGCTGATCACCCCGATGATCATCGCCATCCTCCTGCTGGCACAGCGCCTGACCTCGCGTCGTGCGCTGGAAACCGTCTCGGCGGTGGCCACGGTACTGTCCTCGCTGATGCCGCTGGTGGTGATGATCTACAGCGACAGCCCCTATCGTCTGCACTATCAACTGGGCATGTTGTTGCTGATGGTCTACTGCACGATGATCCAGCAGTTGCCGTTTCGCTTTGCGGCAGCCGCCATGGCCAGCATGTTGGGAATCCAGCTGGTCACCACCCACATTGCCGGGTTCATGGACCCGGTCACGTGGCGCGCCAATGCCTTTCTATACGGCTCCACGGTCGTACTGCTGTTGATGGCGTCGTATTTTCTGGAGCGGGGCAGCCGCTTGAGCTACCTGTATGCCTTGCGCGGACGCCTGCTGGAGGTGCAGCTCACCGATATGGCCCGTACCGACCCGCTGACCCAGTTGTTCAACCGCCGACATCAGGGCGATGTAATGGCCCAGCTATGGCAGGCCGCAGGGACCCAGGCGACTCGCGTCACGGCGATCCTCATCGATATCGATCATTTCAAGCTCTACAACGACAGCTATGGACACCTTCAGGGAGACAACTGCTTGAAGCAGGTCAGCGCCACCATCAAGCAGTTGTCCGCGCAAGCCAACGCTCTGCCGTTTCGTTTCGGCGGGGAGGAGATGCTGGTGTTGTGGGTAGGGGTCGACGGCCAACAGGCCAGACAGCTGGGGCAAGACCTGTGCACGGCGGTGGCGGATCTGGCGCTGCCCCATCCGGCCCTGGGTGCGGAGGCGCGGGTAACCATCAGTGTGGGAATAGCGACGGGTCTTGCGCCCTATGTCACGGCGCACAATTTGATCGGGGCGGCGGACCAGGCGTTATATGCCGCCAAGGACGCCGGACGCAACTGCCTGCGTCAGGCACCCTTCGAAGGCAGCGCGGCGGCTTGACTGGCGATGCGAGTGGTCAATCCTGCAGGGCTCGCAGCCGCGCTTCCTTGGCATCGTCGAAAATCATGTAAAGCGTTTCGATGTCGGCAGGCTTGAGCTTGCGCGATTGTTCCAGCCCCAGAATCAGCGCGATTTCGAGCGCGCCTTCGCGCTCGACATCCGCTTTCGTGCTCGCGGCATTCAGTGCCCGTACCAAGTCGTTGATCGAACCTCGCACATCCTTGGGCAGCTTCAGTAGATCCAGGCGTTCCTGCGGCATATATGACGCTCTCCAACAAGACAACGGGGGACGGTGGCGACTCCACCTGGCCTCAACGCGTCAATTCATGGCCGTAGGGTACGCGGAAGCCCGACGCATTGCGATGACCGCCACCGCCGAACTGTTTGGCGATTTCGGACACGTCCATGCCTTCATCCGTGCTGCGCAATGAAAACGAGCGGCCTTTGGGACCGTCCGAGTAACACGCGGCAAATGGCTCGCCCTGGGTCATGATATTGCCCGCATCGCTGGCGAACAGCGAGGGTATGTTGGCCACCGGAACGTCATGACCGCCAATCGACATGCGACGCGCAGTGGACCGCAGCAGATCGGCCACGGTTTTTTGCCGCTGCCTTTCGATCGCGATGCCATCGGCCAGCAGATCCTCCACCGGCGCTGCCAGCAGCCTGTCCCAGACAGTGAAGTCCTGCGGATAGCTGAACAGATTGGACAGCACTTCACGGGTACCCGGCAGCTTGAAGCGCCACAGGTCACGATCTTCGATATGGTCGATCAGGGCAGGGCGCGGCTGGCCGGCGAAGAAGTAGTCCCAGGCCAAGCCCGCACCCGAACGGTTCATATCGAACAGGGCGTGCACGTTGCCGCCCTCGACCGGTTCGCCGAAGGCCCCGGCCACCGGCACCTTGAGCAGGTCTGCCTGGGCAGTCTTGTGGTGATCGAGCACCAGAATCGACAAGGCCTGCGCGGCCATAGCCATGAGCGTTTCGTAATCGTAGGCGAAATCCACAATCAGCACGTGCCGACCACTGACATCAGGAGGCAGCTGGCCGTGGCCGGCGGCGTGGAACTCGACCTCAGGCCCAAGTGCCTTGCGCACTACCCAGGCTGCGCCGAACCCGTCGGCGCAGTTTCCATGGTAGATGCAAAGCGTGTTCGTAGGGACTGCGGTCATGTAGGGCTCCGGAATAGATGATCAATGCGCATCGGTCATTCTAAGCGATTGCAGGGACGTGCGCGTGAACCCGATGGCAGAACTGGCCTTTGGCCTACGACCGTCCATCGCGGCGGCGAAGCATTAGTTCGACGCCGGCAGTCATTGTCATGGGATGAGCCCGAACAAGGATTTCATTGAGGAGCCACCGTGTCGATTTCAACGTCCAGTCCAGACCAGCGTCACCATGCAATGCAGGCACTGCTCGAAGAGTTCGCGTTGCGCGGCGTCGACATGCATGCGGTCGCCGAAGCTGCCAAGCTGCGGCTGCTGGGCAGCTCCGAGCTGTGCCTGCTGCACGCCGACTACCGCGTTCAATGCGCCAGGGCGGTAGATGAATTGCTCAGTCAGGTCACGCTGTCGCAAACTTGAACGGTGGCGCCCGCGCGGGCGACAGCTCTCAACCAGAGGTGCATGCAGCCATGGTCGAACTCGATACGCTGTACCAGCATATGGCGCAGGGGCCCTATCTGGTCTTGACCGGGGCCGGTATCAGTACCGCTTCGGGCATTCCCGATTATCGCGATACCGAAGGCGTCAGGCGCGGCAATGCGCCCATCATGCATCAGGATTTCATCGCCAGTGCCGCCACGCGCAAGCGCTATTGGGCGCGGGCCATGGTGGGCTGGCGCGGCGTGCACCAGGCTGCGCCGAATGCCGCCCACCAGGCGCTGGCAGTGTTGCAGTCGCAAGGCCTGATCAGCGGCGTGATCACCCAGAATGTCGATGGACTGCATGATGCTGCCGGTAGCCGCAATGTCGTCGAACTGCACGGCAACCTGCATCGGGTGGTCTGTCTGGACTGTGGAATGCGCCTGCAACGCGACGATGTCCAGTTGTTGCTGGAAGAACAAAACCCCTACTTGCAGGATGTGCACGCGGTACTTGCGCCCGACGGTGATGCGCAACTGGCGGCGCGCTTTCTGGAGGCCTTCCGAACGCCCCACTGTCCGTGCTGCGGAAGCGACATGCTCAAACCAGACGTGGTCTTCTTCGGTGGCGGCGTGGAGCCTGCGCATGCTCAGGCGGCCTGGAAAGCCGTGGCGTCGGCACCGGGCATGCTGATCGTCGGCTCCTCGCTGATGGCCTACTCAAGCTTTCGCCTGTGTCAGGAAATGTCGCGTCAGGGCAAGCGGCTGCTCGCGATCAACCTGGGACGCACCCGCGCCGATGGGTTGCTCAGCGTCAAGGTCGTACAGCCCTGCGAGCAGGTGCTGCCCCAGATCGCGCACAGGCTCGTCCAGGGCGCTCCACCATCAGCCTAACGCGGTGTCCATGAACATCATGACGGCGAAGCCCAGCATCAGGCCCAGCGTTGCTGGGGTCTGGTGACCATTGCGGTGAGTTTCCGGAATGACTTCATGGGACACCACGAAGATCATGGCACCAGCCGCCAGGCCCATGCTGATCGGGTAGGACAGTGCAAAGCCGCTCGACAATCCCAGGCCGACCATCGCCCCCAGTGGCTCCATCAGGCCCGAGCCCATGGCCACCAATGCGGCTTTGCCGGAACTCAAGCCCGTTGCCCGCAGCGACATGGCCACCGCCAGCCCCTCGGGAATATCCTGCAGCAGGATCGCGCTGGTCAGCGGAATCCCGACCGCCAGGTTGCCATCGGACAGGCTGACGCCAATGGCCATGCCTTCGGGGAGGTTGTGCAGCGTGATGGCCAACACGAAGAGCCATACCCGGTGAATCCGCTCGGCGTTGGGACCGTGTCTGCCGGCGTTCTCATGCTCGTGGGGAATCACCTTGTCCAGCGCCAGCATCAGACCGACGCCAAGGCCCAGGCCCAGGATCACCACCAGCGCTGCCAGCGCAGGGCTGTCGGTGTGGGTATTGGCGGCTTCCAGACCTGGCAGCAACAAGGAGAACGTACTGGCCGCCAGCATCATGCCACCGGCGAAGCCAAGCATGACGTCTTGCACCTTCGAGGAAATTTCCCGCAGCGCCAGGGCAATCAACGCACCTAGTGCCGTCGCCGCGAAGCCACCGGTACCACCGAGCAGGGCGTACCAGGCGTGTTGACGGTCCGCATGCAGCAAGGCATTGACGATGCTCCACACCAGGACCACGGCGCTGACGGCCAATAGCACGCCGGTGAGTGTCCATAACCAGGGTTTGTCGCGAAATCGCTGTGGCCAGCTGTCGCTGGCGGCGGTGTTGGAAGGCATAGGGCTCTCGGGAATTTGCGGCAGGCATAAGCATGGACCCAAATAAGCGGCAGGGGTTGCGCCGCATGTAAATGGACGCGATAGGAAAATCTTTTTTTTTCGTGCATCCAAAGCTTCGGCTCGCGAGTAGTACCTACAGCAGCCACACAAGGCGCTGCCGCCTCGATCACTCTTCTGGAGCTTACGCGATGAACAGCACACACCGTTTCTGCCTGGCCAACGCCCTCTTCGCCGCTACTTTCGCTTTGGCAACCACTGCCCAGGCGCAAATGGATCTGCCTGCCCCGGTCCAGGTTCCGGCTGGTAACAAGGTCGCCATGGAAACCGTCGGCAAGGGTGAAATCACCTATGAATGCCGTGACAAGGCCAATGCCGCCGGCCAGACCGAATGGACGTTCGTCGGACCCAAGGCGGTCCTCGATGATCGTGCCGGCAAGCAGGTGGGCACCTATTATGGCCCTCCCGCCACCTGGCAGTCGGCAGACGGCTCCAAGGTGACCGGCACTCAGGTCGCCGTGGCTCCAGCCGGTGACGGCAATCTGCCGTACCAATTGGTAAAGGCCAACCCCGCCGAAGGCAAGGGCGCCATGCAGGGTGTGACCTACATCCAGCGCACCGCGCTCAAAGGTGGCGTGGCTCCCACCAGTGCCTGCACCACCGCGCAGAAGGGCCAGAAAGAAACCGTGAAATACCAAGCCGACTACATTTTCTGGTCCGCCAAGTAACGAAGTCGTAGCAGTGGCGCGCGGAACGGCAAATCCGCGCGTCTGGGCTACACTGCCCAGCGAACTTCATTCTTCCACTTGCCATGGCGGTCTTTCGTGTCCTTGCCGGAAAATCCATTCGATTACGAAGTCGCCTTGCAGAAGTGTGCTCGTGGCGATCGCCAGGCACTGCAGGGTTTGTATCAGCGCGAGGGCGGGCGCCTGCTGGCTGTGGCCCTGCGCCTGGTGGGCGACCGGGCATTGGCCGAGGACATCGTGCACGACGCGTTCGTGCGGATCTGGACCCAGGCGGCCAGTTTCGATGCCCAACGAGGCTCGGCGCGGGGGTGGATGTTCACCATCACCCGGCACCTTGCGCTCAACCATATTCGGCGCCACGCCAGGGTGCGAGCTCTCAACGATGAAGATCTGGACGGGTTGGCGACCGAGGAGCCAGCGGAGGCTGTGCTGGGCAGCGCACGAATCGACGGATGCCTGGAACAACTCGATCCGCAGCGCCGCCAATGCCTTTACCACGCCTACCTGGATGGCTATTCACATGCTGAAATCGCTCAGCGGCTGCAAACGCCGCTGGGTACGGTCAAGGCCTGGATCAAACGCAGTCTGGCGGCGCTGCGTGAGTGCATGGGATGAGCGAACCAAGCGAGCAGGTAGAACCCATGAATACTGAAGAACTGGCCAGCGAATACGTACTCGGAACGCTCGACGCCGCGCAGCGCGCAGAGGTCGAACGGCGATTGGCCACGGATCGTGAACTGCGCGCCGCGGTCGATGCCTGGGAAGCGCGGTTGCTGCCGCTAGCTGAACGCGTTACCCCCGTACCCACGCCTGCGACCTTGTGGTCTCGCATCCAGCGCAGCCTGGACAGCGCAGGGGCGCAGCCGGTACCCATCTGGTGGAATCGCCTGGGTGTATGGCGGGGCCTGGCGGGCGCCGGGCTGGCGGCAACCCTGGTGCTCGGCGCCCTGTTGTTCAACGTCCGCGCGCCGGTGCCGGGACCGGCCTATGTGGTCGTGCTCATCGCGCCCCAGGACAAGGCACCGGGCTGGGTCGTGCAGGCCAGCGATTCGAGGGAAGTGCAACTGATCCCCCTCAGCGAGACGGCGGTACCGCCGGATCGAGCCTTGCAGTTCTGGACCAAGGCCGACAGCTGGCAAGGCCCTGTCTCCCTGGGGCTGGTGGAGCCTGGACAAAGCGTGCATGTCCCCCTGGACAAGCTGCCACCGCTGGAAAACAACCAGCTGTTCGAGCTGACCCTGGAGCCCAAGTCGGGTTCGACGACAGGCCGACCGACCGGCCCCATCCAGTTCATTGGTCGTGCGGTCAAGGTGATCTGAGCCGTAGCGCGGACGCCTACGGCCGCAGCCGTTCTTCCTGGCAGTCCGGGCCGCCCATGTCGAACTCGCGACAGATCAACGGGCGATTCAGGTAGATACTGCAACTCATGGTGCGTCGGTCCAGTGCCGCGCACCAGCCATCGTCGAGACGCGACATGGTTTCCGATCCCCATTCATCCACTTCGATGAAGCGTTCCGGCACGCCGGTGTCGGTGATCAGCATGACTTCCAGCCGGCAGCATTTGGCCGCGCAGCGGTCACAGCTGATGGTAGGGTCGAAGTCGCTGGCTACAGCGATGTCATGCAGCACGATCAAGGGCAAGGCCTGGCGGAAAATGATCGGCGCAGCCTACCGGGTGTTGCGCCATTTCACAAAGCAAGCCGACCGTATCGGCGCTTCAAGCGACGGGTTGCAGCTCAGGCCGCCTTGGAGGGTTTGCGTTTGCGTTTGTTTTTCCACGGTGTGGCACCCTTCGGCGCCGGGCCGCTGATGACCATGCGCAACCCGGCACAACGTTCCACCAGCTTGCTCATCCAGGCCGATTGCTTGGCCACGAACGTCTCCAGCGACATCTCGCCGCTCTGCACCATGTCCAGTGCCTGTTCCCAGATGGCGGTGGTGCCCGGGTCGGCGATGGCCCGCGGCACCGCGTCGATCAAGCTGAAGGCGGCAGGTGCGGCGGCCAGGGCCTTGCCCTGTTTGGTCAGATAACCTCGGTCGATCAGGCCCTGGATGATGCCGGCACGAGTGGCCTCGGTGCCGATCCCGGTGGTGTCCTTGAGTTTCTGCTTCAGGCGCGGGTCTTCGACCAGCTTGGCCACGTTCTTCATCGCCTTGATCAGATCGCCTTCGGTGAAGGGCTTGGGCGGTTGAGTCCACAGATCCTTGAGTTTCACTTCGCGCACCGCGCAAGTCTGGCCCTGGATCAGCCGTGGCAGGGGCTGTGGTGCCGGTGCTTCGCGGCCCTTGGCTGCGCCAAGCGCTTGTGGGATGGCGCGCTTCCAGCCGGGCTCGACCACCTGTTTGCCTACCGCACGCAGCGCGTGGCTCGCGCAGTCGAAGTCGGCCTGGGTACGGTCGTATTCGTGATTGGGCAGGAACTGCGCCAGGTAGCGGGCGCGAATCAGGCTGTAGACCGCGCGGTATTTGCCCTGCAGCTTGTCCGCCGTGGCAGCGACTGCGGTCGGAATGATGCCGTGGTGGGCACCGACCTTGGCGTCGTTCCAGGCGCGTGAGCGGCGCTGGGCATCCAGGTAGGGCAGCAAGGGCGTCAGTCCGGGATCGGCGCGGCCCAGCGCGGCGATGATCGCGCCTGCATCCCCATGCTGGCTGAGTGGCAGGTAGCCGCAATCGCTGCGAGGGTAGGTGATGACCTTGTGGGTTTCGTACAGTGCCTGAGCCACATCCAGCGTTTCCTGAGCGCCCAGGCCAAGCTTCTTCGAGCAGACTTCCTGCAGTGTGCCCAGGTCGAAGGGCAGGGGGGCGGCCTCTTTCATGCGCTCGGTGCGCAGCTTGGTCAGCGTTGCCTGGTTCGCCTGCATCATCGCTGCAGCGGCCTGTTGCGCCAACGGCTGGTTCAGGCAGCGTCCCTGGTCGTCGCAGCTGTCCGTCGGTGGTATCCATTGCGCCGTGAATTCGGTCTGCTCGCCGAGCAGTTGCACATCGATGGCCCAATAGGCGGCGGGGACGAAATCGGCGATGCTGCGGTCGCGGTCCACCACCAGCCGCAGGGTCGGCGTCTGGACGCGCCCCACGGGCAACACACCCTGGTAGCCGGCCTGACGCCCGAGCAGGGTGAACAGCCGGCTCATGTTCATGCCGATCAGCCAGTCGGCNNGCCAGCGCCTTGCGGATCGAGGCGTCGTCCAGGGCCGAGAGCCACAGGCGCTGCACCGGACCCCGGTAGCGACAATGCTCGACCAGCTCGCGGGCGATCATTTCACCTTCGCGGTCGGCGTCCGTCGCGATGACCAGTTCCCCAGCTTCACCCAGCAGGCGCTTGACCGCCTTGAACTGGCTGGCGGTCTTGCGCTTGACCTGCATCTTCCATTGCTGCGGGATGATCGGCAGGTCTGCCAGCACCCAACGCTTGTAGCGGGCGTCGTAGGCGTCCGGCGGTGCGGTCTCCAGCAGGTGGCCGATGCACCAGGTGACCGTGACGGCGTTGCCCAGCCAGCAGCCGTCGCCACGACGCGTGGCGCCGAGGACCTTGGCGATGTCCTTTGCCTGGGACGGTTTTTCGCAGAGAAACAGCCGCATGAGAACCTGATCGAAAAGCTGTACAGAGGTCTAGCATGCCAGACGTGCCGACACAGGCAAGCTTTATGTGTATGGATGTACAGTTTATGATGTTGCTTCATATGAGCCGGACGTGCCGTTGCCGCGCCCACATTTTCCGTTAAAGGCCTGCTGCCGTGACCCCACAACAGGGCTTCATCCTGACGCGACATTGGCGCGATACCGCCGAAGGTACGCAGATCGAGCTGTGGCTGGCGACCGACGCCGGCCCACGTCTCGTGCGCCTGCCCGCGCAGCCCTCGGTCGCGTTTCTGCCCGTGCAGCACCAGGAGCAGGCGCGGCGCTTGCTCGAGGACGAAGCCGGCGTCGAGATCAAACCGTTGGCCCTGCGTGATTTCGACCAGCGTCCGGTGGCCGGGCTGTACTGTCGGCAGTACGGCCAGTTGCAGCGTGTGGAAACGGTGCTCAGGCAAGCCGGGATAGAGCTCTTGGAGGCCGACATTCGCCCCCATGAGCGCTACCTGATGGAGCGCTTCATCACCGCCGGTGTGGCCTTCGACGGTCAAATGCAGGCCGATGGCCAATACCATGAGGCCAAGCTCAAACCGGCGTCGGGCTACCGTCCACAACTGCGCCTGGCATCCCTGGATATCGAGACCACGGCCCAGGGTGAGCTGTACTGTATCGGCATCGAGGGCTGCGGGCAGCGCGACGTGTTCATGCTGGGTCCGCCCAATGGCGATACCCGTCAGACGGATTTCGCTCTGCACTACCGGGACAGCCGGGTGGAACTGCTGCAGAGCCTCAACGCTTGGTTCGCCGAGCACGACCCAGACGCAATCATTGGCTGGAATGTCGTGCAGTTCGACCTGCGGGTCCTGCACGAACACGCCAGGCGCCTCAACGTCCCGTTGCTGTTGGGCCGCGGGGGCGCCGAAATGACCTGGCGCGAGCACGGCAGCGGCAACGATCACTATTTCGCCGGAGCGCCTGGGCGGTTGATCATCGACGGCGTCGAGGCCTTGCGCTCGGCGACCTGGAATTTTCCCTCGTTCAGTCTGGAAAACGTTTCTCAGACCTTGCTGGGCGAGGGCAAGGACATTTCCACGCCTTACCAGCGCATGGACGAGATCAACCGCATGTTCGCCGAGGACAAGCCGGCCCTTGCACGTTACAACATCAAGGACTGCGCACTGGTCACACGGATTTTCGCCAAGACCGAGCTGCTCACGTTTCTGCTCGAGCGCGCTAGCGTCACCGGCCTGCCGGCAGACCGCAGCGGCGGTTCGATCGCGGCTTTCACCCATCTGTATCTGCCGGCGATGCACCGCCAAGGGTTCGTCGCGCCCAGCCTCGGCCGACGTCCGCCCGAGGCCAGTCCCGGCGGCTTCGTCATGGAGTCGCGGCCGGGTCTGTACGAGTCGGTGCTGGTGCTGGACTACAAGAGCCTGTACCCGTCGATCATCCGCACCTTCCTGATCGACCCGGTGGGTCTGGCCGAAGGCCTGGCCAATCCCGACGACGAGCACTCGGTGCCCGGCTTTCGCGGCGCGCGATTCTCACGCACCGTTCATTGCCTGCCCGCCATCGTCGCAAGTGTCTGGGAAGGGCGCGAAGCGGCCAAGGCGCAGGGCAACGCGCCGCTGTCGCAGGCGTTGAAGATCATCATGAATGCGTTCTACGGCGTACTGGGTTCCAGTGGCTGCCGCTTTTTCGATACGCGACTGGCATCGTCGATCACCCTGCGTGGCCACGAGATCATGCGCCGTACGCGCGAGCTGATCGAGGCGCGCGGGTACCCGGTGATTTATGGCGATACCGACTCGACGTTCGTCTGGCTCAACGGCGCTCACGACGAGGCTGATGCCGCTCGTATCGGCAAGGAACTGGTGGTCGAGGTCAATCAGTGGTGGCGTGATCATCTGCGGCGCGAACATGGGCTCGACAGCGCCTTGGAATTGCAGTTCGAGAGCCACTTCCGGCGCTTTCTGATGCCGACCATTCGTGGCGCGGAGGAGGGCAGCAAGAAGCGCTACGCAGGCTTGGTCAGGCGCGCCGACGGCCAGGACGAAATGGTCTTCAAGGGCCTGGAGAGCGTGCGCACCGATTGGTCGCCGCTGGCTCGCGAGTTCCAGCAAGCGCTCTACTCGAAAATCTTCAGGCACCAGGGCTACCAGGCGTATGTGCGTGATTACGTCAAACGGACCCTGGAAGGTGAATTGGACGGCCTGTTGGTCTACCGCAAGCGGCTGCGCAGGCCGTTGCACGACTATGAGCGCAATGTTCCTCCTCACGTCCGAGCGGCGCGTATCGCCGATGAACACAACCGATCGACAGGGCGCCCGCTGCAGTATCAACGTGGGGGCTGGATCAGCTATGTCATGACGGTAGCGGGGCCCGAACCTCTGGAAGCGCGTCAGTCACCCATCGACTACGACCATTACCTGACTCGACAACTGCAGCCCATTGCCGATGCGATCCTGCCGTTCGTCAACGACGACTTCAACACGCTGATCGGCGGCCAGCTCGGTCTGTTTCAGTAAGCTCAAAGACTCTGGCTGATGAGCTCCAGGGCCAGTGCCATGGCCAGGCCTGCCGTCGCCCACCCCCGTAGCCCCAGCCCTTGCCGAGCCTTGTGGTGCCAGCGGTCATGCCCCAGCAGCGTGGCGGGCGCGAGCAACTGGCGCCATTGCAGCTCGGTGGCGTGAAAGGCAGCCAGGTGCGCGGCATCGCTGTCGAGCCAGCGACGGAAGTCGATGCGCTCGCTGGCCGTGGTGAGCGGATTTTGCAGTTTGACGTACCAGTGAATGGCCAGGCTCTGGCCTGGCAGCAGCGGTTTGCAGCAGGCGCGCATCGCGCTCTGCATCCGCTGTTCGACGTCGCCCAGGGTCAGGTGCAGTCGCTGGGCGATGGCCGGGTAGTCCAGTTCGTCGAGACGGCTGTAGAGCAGCACCTGTTGCGTTCGACGCGGCAGGCCACGCAACTGCCGATAGAGGCGTTGACGGTGCGGCTGGCCGTGAATGAGGTCCAACAGATCATGAGAGGGCGTGAGCAGTGGGGTCATGGGGACACCTCCTTTTGCGCGAATCCTGGTCATCTGTAGAGAGAAGGCGAGTTCGGACTTCCGTTTTCCGATGTTCTTTTGATATCATTCGCGCCATCTTTGCAGTGGCGCCACCAAGTCGGTGATGTTCGAAACCGACGGCGTGCAACACTCTTCATTAGCCTGAAGAGCCAAAAAAAAGACCCGGCAAAAAGCCGGGTCAAAAACCGTGATTAGCCTGATGAGGAGATAATCTGAAGGTCCGACCTAAGGCCCTTCGGATTATCCAACCGATCTCTCGACCGGTTGAGCTCAATAATAATCGTTATCATTTGCATGTCAAATGATTTGTCTGCGTTTTCTTTCTTTTCTCCTTCCAGCCTTCATTCCAGCGGCAGTTCGGTCGTGCGTTTGACTTCGCTCATGGCGATGTTGGAGTAGGCTTCCTGCACGTGGGGCTTCTGCAGCAGGTGGTCACGCAGGAATCGCTCGTAGCTGGCGATGTCCTTGGCTACCACCTTGAGCATGAAATCCATGCCTCCGGCCATGGTGTAGCACTCCAGCACCTGCGGATAGCCGATGATGGCCTCCTCGAATTCGGTCAGGTGCCGTCGGCCATGGCCCGACAGCTTGACGCTGACGAAGATGGTCATGCTCAGGCCGAGCTTTTTCGGGTTGAGCAGGGCGACCTTGCGCTCGATCAGCCCTTCCTCCTGCATGCGGTGGATGCGTCGCCAGCACGGCGATTGGGACAACTCCACGCGTTCGGCGACCTGCGCCGCCGAGAGGTCGGCGTCGTGTTGGAGCAGGCGCAGGATGCGCCGATCGATCGGGCTGAGGCTGTTCTGCATGAATGAGTCCGGTTCTTGTGATTATCGGGTCGACTTCATGCAGAGTATGGCGCGTTCCTAGGGTTTTGCTCCAGTGAACCGCTACGAGCTCAGCCCTGGATGTGACCGAACTTGCCAGCCTGATAATCGGCGAACGCCTGCTGGATCTCTTCGCGGGTGTTCATCACGAAGGGTCCATAACTGGCCACTGGCTCGCCCAACGGTTCGCCATGGCCGTACAGCAGAGTGGCGGAGCCAGTGGCCTCGACGGTTACGTTGTCGTGCGTCTCGCTGAGTTTGACCAAGTGATGGCACTGCAGCGCGGTGCCTGCGACGCTGGCTTGGCCGTCAACCACATACAGAAAGACGTTATGGCCCACCGGCGCTGGCAGCGAAAGTCGGACGCCGGGTTGCAGGTGCACGGTCATCAAACACAAACCCGTCAACGAGTCGATCGGCCCGCGCTCAGAACGCTGTGCACTGGAAACATAGTCACCGGAAATCAGGCGGACTTCGGCCAGAGGTTCAGTGATCGTGGGGATGTCCGCGCCTTGCAGGCCGACATAGGCCGGGGCAGTCATCTTCAGGCGTGCGGGGAGGTTTACCCACAACTGGAGAATCTCCAGCGGGCCGCCCTCGCGCTTGAACGACTGCGGCGAGAGCTCGGCATGGACCAGTCCGGAACCTGCGGTCATCCATTGCACGCCACCGGCCCCGATGATGCTCTCGTAGCCACCGCTGTCCAGATGCGACAGCTCGCCTTGCAGGATAAACGTGACGGTTTCGAAGCCGCGATGGGGATGGGGGCCGAACGGCAGCCCTTGATTGTTGCGTGGGTAGGTCTGCGGGCCGTGATGGTTGAGGAAAAGAAAGGGATCGAGGTGCTCGATGCCAGGGCCCGGCAGCGGGCGACGGGTGATCAGGTCACCGATGTCGTCGCGCTGCGCGGGAAACTGCTGGAGAACGGTGCGGGTCATGGGGCCTCGGCGCGTGGGTAGACGATGCAATGCATGACTATGCCGCACAAGCCCGCTGCCTGAACAGCTCAGCGGCGATCGAGCCACACCGTCTGGGCGTTGCAGAACTCGCGCACACCGAAGTGTGACAGTTCGCGTCCGAAGCCGCTTTTCTTGATGCCACCGAAGCCCACGCGGGCATCCGACGCACCGTAGCCGTTGATGAAGATGGCACCGGTTTCCAGGCGCTCGGTGAAGTATTCGATCAGTTCGGCATCGGCCGTCCACAGCGTCGCCGACAGCCCGAACTCACTGTCGTTGGCCAGTGCCAGTGCGTGCTCTGCATCGCGCGCCTCGATGATCGACGCCACGGGGCCGAACAGTTCCTGATCGAAGGCGGTCATGCCGGGCTGCACGTTGCCAAGCACCGTCGGGGCGTAGAAATTGCCAGCGCCGGCGAGTTTGTGCCCGCCCAGCAGCAGTTCGGCACCTTGCGCGATGGAGGCCTGGACCTGGCCATCCAGCTCGTCGCGCAGATCGTAACGCGCCATGGGGCCGATGTAGGTGTCGTCGAGCTGCGGATCGCCGACCTTCAGCGCCCGGGTGGCGGCCAGGAAGCGTTCGGTGAAGGCCGGCAGAATGCTGGATTCGACGATCAGGCGCTTGGCCGCGGCGCAGACCTGACCGGTGTTCTGGAAGCGGCCGAGCAAGGCAGCCTTGACCGCTTCGTCCAGGTCGGCATCGGCCAGGACGATGAACGGGTCGCAGCCGCCCAGTTCCAGTACGCATTTCTTCAGTGCTGCGCCCGCTTGAGCGGCGATGGCCGAGCCGGCGCCGACGCTGCCGGTCACCGTGACGGCTGCCACACGCGAGTCGGCGATGGCTCGCGACACACCGGCTGGCTCCACGTTGAGTACACCGAATAGGCCTTGGGGCAGCCCCGCCCGATCGAACGCTTCACGCAGCAGGGTGGCGCTGCCCATGACGTTCGGCGCGTGCTTGAGCAGATAGCCATTGCCCGCCAGCAGCACGGGAATCGCCCCGCGCAGCACCTGCCAGAGCGGGAAATTCCACGGCATCACCGCCAGCACCGGCCCCAGCGGGCGGTACTCGATGCGCGCCTTCTGCCCAGGCACTTGGGTGGCTTCGGCTGCAAGCATCGCCGGGCCGTGCTCAGCGTACCAATGGCACAGTCCGGCGCACTTTTCGACCTCGGCGCGGGCCTGGGTGATGGGCTTGCCCATTTCCTGGGTGATCATCTGCGCCAGTGGTTCGCCCATCTGGCGCAGGACGTCGCCCATGCGTGCGATGACGGCGGAACGTTCACTCAGCGCAACGTAGCGCCACTGTTCGAAGGCGGCGAAGCTGCCGGCCAGGGTCTGTTCGAGTTGCGCCTCGCTGTCGAACGGGTAGCGTTGCAGCTCGGCGCCGGTGGCGGGGTTCATGGAGATGGCATGGGTCATGGCGTTCACCTGTCGCGAGAAGATGTCAGCCACGATACGGGGATGGTCAAATCATGAAAACTGAATAATAATAACAAAAACCATCTCGTTTGGAGAATGTATGGACTTGACCCAGCTGGAGCTGTTTCGCGCGGTGGCGGAGGAGGGCAGTATCGCCGCTGCGGCGCAACGGGTGCATCGTGTGCCGTCGAACCTGACCACGCGGATCAAGCAACTGGAAAGCGAACTGGGGGTCGATCTGTTCATCCGCGAGAAACTGCGTCTGCGTCTGTCACCCAATGGCTGGAGCTTTCTGGATTACACCCGGCGCATTCTCGATCTGGTCGAAGAAGCGCGCCAGGCGGTGTCCGGTACCGAGCCCCAGGGCTCCTTCGCGCTGGGATCGCTGGAAAGTACGGCGGCGGTGCGCATTCCACCGTTGCTGGCGGCTTATCACCACCGCTATCCGAAGGTGGAACTGGATCTCTCCACCGGGCCTTCGGGCGACATGCTCGACAGCGTGTTGAGTGGGCGCCTGGCGGCGGCTTTCGTCGACGGACCGCTGCGTCATCCCCTGCTCGACGGACGGGTGGTGTTCGACGAAGAGATGGTCCTGGTCAGCGCGCGCAGCCATGCGCCGGTGTCACGACCTCAGGACGTGAATGGCGAAACCATTTATGCCTTTCGCGCCAACTGCTCCTACCGTCGCCATTTCGAGAACTGGTTCGTCGCCGACGGCGCCGCGCCGGGCAAGATTTTCGAGATGGAGTCCTACCACGGCATGCTCGCCTGCGTCAGCGCCGGGGCCGGCTTGGCGTTGATGCCGCGCAGCATGCTGGAGAGCATGCCGGGCAGCAGCAACGTCAGCGTATGGACCTTGGCCGAGGATTTTCGCTGGCTGCACACCTGGTTGATCTGGCGCCGCGGCGCTGGCTCGCCGAACCTGGCAGCGATGCTCGAACTGCTCGATGAAAGCGGTCTGGCAACCGTGACCGGCTCCGGTACCCCGGCATCCACCGCAGCAATTGCATGATCCTATGCACCGGAAGGGGCTTGCGACTGGGATCGAGTGGCAAAATGTCGCAGGCAATCGTTGACGTTGCGGGCCACGGAAAATAGGCTACGCGCCGACTAAGGGTGAACATCCGCGGTGCCTGCGCTTCCTATAGAATGCACCGCATGTTTTTCGATGCCTGATGAGGGCACGCCAGCCGCAGGCGCCGCCGTGGCGCCCGGCCAGATTTGAAGGAGTACGCATGGCTGTCTACAACTACGACGTAGTGGTGCTGGGTTCCGGCCCCGCCGGAGAAGGGGCGGCGATGAACGCCGCCAAAGCCGGGCGCAAGGTGGCCATGGTCGACAGTCGGCGCCAGGTCGGCGGCAACTGCACCCACTTGGGTACGATTCCTTCCAAGGCGCTGCGCCACTCGGTCAAGCAGATCATCCAGTTCAACACCAACCCCATGTTCCGAGCCATCGGCGAGCCGCGCTGGTTCT
>NZ_DJUS01000128.1:3940-4938 GCF_002438365.1 Pseudomonas sp. UBA6276 | reverse complement strand
CCGACCAACCACCTGGACATCAACACCATTCGCTGGCTGGAAAACATCCTCACGGCGCGTAACAGCACCATGATCATCATTTCCCACGACCGCCACTTCCTCAACAGCGTCTGCACCCACATGGCCGACCTGGATTATGGCGAGCTGCGTCTATTCCCAGGCAACTACGACGAGTACATGACCGCAGCGACCCAATCACGCGAGCAGCTGCTGTCGGACAACGCCAAGAAGAAAGCCCAGATCGCCGAACTGCAAACCTTCGTTTCGCGCTTCTCGGCCAACGCTTCCAAAGCCAAGCAGGCGACGTCGCGGGCCAAGCAGATCGACAAGATCCAGCTGGCCGAGGTCAAGCCTTCGAGCCGTGTCAGCCCGTTCATCCGCTTCGAGCAGAACAAGAAGCTGCACCGCCAGGCGGTCACCGTCGAGCGCATGTCCAAGGGCTTCGACGGCAAGCCGTTGTTCGAGAACTTCAGTTTCGTGGTCGAGGCTGGCGAGCGTGTGGCGATCATCGGCCCGAACGGGATCGGCAAGACCACCCTGTTGCGTACCCTGGTCGGCGAACTGACCCCGGACGCGGGCGCGGTGAAGTGGACCGAGAGCGCGGAGCTTGGCTATTACGCCCAGGACCACGCGCACGATTTCGAAGACGACATGAACCTGTTCGACTGGATGGGCCAGTGGACNNGGCCGCATGCTGTTCTCCAACGACGAGATTCTCAAGTCGGTGAAGGTGATTTCCGGTGGTGAGCAGGGGCGCATGCTGTTCGGCAAGCTGACCTTGCAGAAGCCCAACGTGCTGATCATGGACGAGCCGACCAACCACTTGGACATGGAGTCGATCGAGGCGCTGAACCTGGCGCTGGAGAACTACCCTGGCACGCTGGTATTCGTCAGCCACGACCGCGAGTTCGTCTCCTCCCTGGCCACCCGGATCATCGAGCTGAGCGCCAGCGGCGTGGTCGACTTCAGCGGCACGTACGACGACTACCTGCGCAGCC
>NZ_DJUS01000128.1:0-3817 GCF_002438365.1 Pseudomonas sp. UBA6276 | reverse complement strand
GCCGCTGCTACAGGGGGATGCGAACGTTTCCAGAGATGGTGCGGGCGCGGTCCGTGTAGCAGCGGCGCGAGCCGCGTCCGGGGGCGCCGCTGCTAAAGGGATTCGGGGCGGCCGAGGAGGAAGCCTTGGGCGTTGGCGGCGCCCAGGCGTTTGAGTTGCGCCAGTTCGGCTTCGGTTTCCACGCCTTCGGCGACGATCACGCTGCCGGTCTCCCGGGCGAAGGCGATCAAGGCCGACGCCATGGCGCGTCGCTGGAAATCCTGATCGATACCGCGGGTCAGGCTCATGTCGAGCTTGATGATGTCCGGGCGCACCTGAAGGATATGCCGCATGCTGGCATACCCGGCGCCCGCGTCATCGATCGCCACCCGCACACCTCGCACCCGCAGGGGCTGCAAGGCCACCTGCAACGATGCGTAGTCCTGCACCACGGCATGTTCGGTCAGCTCCAGCACCAGGCGCTCGGCAGGATACTCCTGGAGAACCCCCAGCAAGACGCCGCTGAGCACCAGCTCCGGCGAGCAGTTGATGCTCAGGTAGGTGTCCGGCGCCAGTCGTGACAGCCCGGCCAGCGCTTCGCGGATGGCGAGGCATTCCAGCTGCGTTCCCAGCCCGACTTCGGCGGCTTCCTTGAACCACACGTCCGGAGTGCGTGCCGGTACGCCGCTGAAACGTGACAGGCACTCCCACCCGGCCACACGCATGGTGTGGAGGTCGAAGATCGGCTGATAGACCACCCGTGGCTGACGCGACTCGATGACTTCCAGCACTCGCGAGGTCTTGACGTCATGGTCGCGGGCCCTCTGCAGATCGGTTTCGAGGCGCTCGGCGATCAGTTCGGCGAAGACGTTCATCATCTTCAGATCGCGCTCGCTCAGCCCCGGATCGGGCGTGTGGCTGAAGCAGCAAAAGGTCCCGTATAGTCGGCCGTCGCTCAAGTGGATGGGCACACTCATGTGCGCACCGACCGGCAGACCGGGGGTTTGGGGCACGGCCATGGCGGCCGGCAATTGACCGGTGTCACGAATCAATCCGGGCAGTTCGCCGCTGACAACGCCGCGACAGTAGCCAGCGCTCATCTCGAGGACATCCCCTGGGCTGAGCGGCACCGGGCTGGCGGCATCGACGTGAGTGAACACGCGGTCGCTGTCGCGAAAATGGGAAACGAACGCTACATCCATGCCTAGATGTGTGCGCATGGCGCGCAACACACGATCCACGCAGCCTGCCTCGGTGGCAGACAACGGCTTCAGCGCAACCAGGTCCATCAGGTTATCGGCTGTCATGACGCACTATCGCCTCCTAATGTGATAGTGCCATCAGTGTAGATGGACCTCCCCCCCTCCCTTCAAGTAAAAAACGACGAGACGCCCAACGGTAGGCTCGAATCGCTCCGCAATCAGCGGCAGCGAACCGGCGTGCCGTCCACCGTGGCGCTGCTACACTTCGGCATCCAACCGTGCAAAGGACACCGTGCCCGATGCTTGCAATCTTCAACGTCGCCTTTCCAGTGTTCGGCTTGATCCTGGTGGGTTTCGTCTGCCGTCGGCGCAACGTCCTGGGGCCCAATGCTTCCATCGAGCTCAACCGTTTCGTGATCTACCTGGGCCTCCCTGCCCTGCTGTTCGAAGCCATGGCCCGGCTGGGTACCTTGCAGGGTCTGAACCTGGGCTACGTGCTGGCTTTCGGCCTGGGCATGGGCATCGTTTTTCTGCTGACCCTGTGGCTGCGGTTGCGCGCCCACGCGCACTTTCTGGACGCCACCATCGACGCGCTGGGCGCCGGCTATCCCAACTCGGGATTCTTGGGCATTCCCCTGTGCCTGCTGACCTTTGGCGACCCCGGCATCGCTCCGGCAGTGATCGGCGCCGTGATGACCGCCTGCCTGTTGTTCGCCGTGGCCATCATCATGATCGAGACCTTCCAGCAGACCGAGAAACACTTGGGGCGTACGCTGCTCAAGGTCGGCCGCTCGCTGCTGCGCAATCCGATCATGGTGGCTCCGGTGCTGGGCTCGCTGGTGGCCTACAGCGGCCTGGTGCTCCCGGTGGGCGTTCGCCAGTTGTTCCAGTTTCTGGGTGCTGCGGCGGGGCCCTGCGCGCTGGTGTCGATCGGGCTGTTTCTGGCCGCGGAGAAATCGCAGAAAGCCGACAGCAAGACCCTGGCCATGCTGGTAGCGATGAAACTGCTGCTGCAACCGGCGCTGACGGCGTGGTTGGCGTTCTGGGTGTTCGACATCCCGGCAATGTGGGCGTGGGCAGCGCTGCTGGTGAGTGCGCTGCCCATCGGCAACGGGCCGTTCATGCTGGCCGCGCTGTATGGCCGCGAGGCCGATACCATGTCCCGCGCGATTCTGGTATCGACCCTGTTGTCGCTGGTCACGGTGTCGCTGATCCTGGCATTGATACCGGCTGCGGTGCAGCGCTAGTCGCGCATGTAGCCGCCGTCGACGTCCATGATCTCGCCGGTGACGAAGCTGGCCGCGTCGCTGGCCAGGAAGCACACCGCTGCGGCGATGTCCCGCGGTGAGCCGGCACGCCCCAGGGGCATGTCGGCAAGCACCCGGGCGCGTGCTTCGGGCGCCAGGGCTCGGGTCATCTCGGTGTCGGTCAAGGCCGGGGTGATGGCGTTGGCGGTGATGTTGAACGGCCCGGCTTCGCGGGCCAGGCCCTTGGTCAAGGCGATGACGCCGCCCTTGGCCGCCGCGTAGCAGCTGTTGCCCAACAGACCACCGCCGCGCTTGCCGGCCACCGAGGCAATATTGATGATGCGCCCGGCGCGGCGCGCCATCATGCCGGGCAGCACGGCCTTGGCGCAGAAAAACACGCTGGTGAGGTCGATGGCCAGGACCCGATTCCACTCGGCCGCGCTGACGTCCAGCAACGGCCCGGTCGAGACGATCCCGGCGTTGTTGACCAGAATGTCGATACCGCCCAGCGCTCGTTCGATGGTCTCGACCATGGCCTGCACCTGGCCCTCGTCGGCCACGTCTACGGCCACGCCGATGGCGTCGATGCCCAGTTCGCACAATTGCCCGGCAGCGGCGCGGGCGGCCGCGCCGTCGAGATCGGCAATCGCTACCCGCGCACCGCATTGACCCAGCGCCTGAGCGATGGCAAAGCCGATACCGCGCGCGGCACCGGTCACCACCGCCACCTGGCCGGTGATGGCAAGACTGATAGGGGCATTCATTATTGTTGTTCCCTTGGTTGAAGAGCCTGCAGCGCAAAGCGGGGCGTCAGGCCGGCTGGTAAACGCCCTGGGCGAGTTGGTCCTTGAGCGGCGGGATACCCAGCCGGCGCAACACCCGGTACAGCGACGGCCGGCAGATGCCCAGGGCACGGGCTGCCGCGGACATGTTCCAGCGGCAGGCGTTGAGCACATCCAGCACGTCGGCGCGCTCGTCGACCGGCGTGGCCAGGGTGACCGGGCGGCGGATCGGCGTGACGTTGGCAGGCGCTGCCTGGGTGGACGCACCCTGTTGCGCAACAAAGTCCGCGGGCAGATCGCTGCGCTGGATGCGGCTGCCCTCCATCACCGCGCAGGCGTAGCGAATCACTGCACGCATCTGCCGCAGATTGCCTGGCCAGGGGTGATTGAGCAGCAGCGGCCAGACATCCGAAGCGATGACCTGCCGCGGGTCGCAGCCGGGCAGTTCGCTGGCCACCATCCGGCAGACCAGTTCGGCGCGATCGGTACGCTCGCGCAGGGGCGGCAACTGCACGACGCCGGTGGCGATGCGATAGAACAGGTCTTCGCGAAAGGCGCCTTGCTCGACCAGGCCGGTGAGGTTCTGGTGGGTGGCGCAGATCAGCGC
>NZ_DJUS01000145.1:0-5470 GCF_002438365.1 Pseudomonas sp. UBA6276 | reverse complement strand
GTCGGTGATGTCCCAGGCGATGCCGTTGATCTGCCACAGGCTGGGCGGCTTGCCTTCGGTGGTGTCGGACACCTCGCCTACCCATTCGAAGTTGAAATTGAGCTTCTCGGCGTTGGCCAAGTCCGGCTCGGCGATGGGGTTGGCGGGCAAGGCAGGTGGCCAGTCGCTGGCCGCTGCCTCGGCCGGCACCGAGCGCAGCGTGCCCAGACGCACCGAGCCATCGCGGATGGCGATCTCTTCACCGGCAGGCGGCATCTTGACCGCAAGGCAGACGCGCATGCCGGGGCCCATCCAGTAATCCTTGCCGAACGCACGGGGCTCGATCGGGTTGCCGTCCAGCGCATACAGACGCATCTCGGCGTCGCCACGGAAATTCAGGCGGTAGGTGGCGGTGTTGTCCAGGTTCAGAATTCGCACCCGGACGATCTGCCCGGCCGGCAGATCGATGGTTGCCCGATGCACACCGTTGATCGTCGAGAGTCGCCCCAGAGTGCCGTTTCGCGCCGCTTCGCGAGGAATGCTGAACGGCAGGAACGCGCCCTCCTCGTCCACGTGCCAGTTCTTCAGATTGAGCACCGCTTCGTGAGCGAAGCCGGTCGGTTCGCGCTCCTCGACGATCAACGGGCCGACCAAGCCCCGGCCCAGTTCCTCGCTGCTGGCGACATGGGGGTGATACCAGTAGCTGCCGGCGTCGGGTACGCGGAAGCGGTAATCGAAGTATTCACCGGGCTTTACCGGCAGCTGCGACACGTAGGGCACGCCGTCCATGTCCAGCGGCAGGCGGATACCGTGCCAGTGAATGGTGGTCTCTACCGGCAGTTGGTTGATGAAGCGCACCCGCAACCATTCGCCCTGGCGCACGCGCAGCTCTTGGCCGGGTGCCGAACCGCCGAAGGCCCAGGCGGGGGTCTGATGGCCTGCCACCAGCTCGACGTCGAGCGGCGCGGCGATCAACTGATAATCGACACCGGCCTGGTCGACCGGCGTTCCCAGCCAGTAGCGGGCAGCACCACCGGCACCCACACCGACCGCCACCACACCTGCCAGGCCACCGAGAAATCGTCGACGTGTGAAAGACATGGGGACGGCACCTGCTCAATGAACGCGAAAGGCCGACACGATACACCTGCAATTGAGAAAGATTAAGACTTGAACTGCCGCGCGGCGGGGTTCCTGCGACCCAGAACGCGGCTTACACCGCCACGGTAACGCTCGCGATCTCTGTGGCAGCAGCGCGAGCCGCGTCCGGCCTTACCGCGCAGTGCCAGACAAACCGCATGCGTGCTGGCGCATCAGGGTCTGATCACCCCCAGTGGTGCCAGCGACGGATCCAGGTAGGTGAAGGGGGCTTCGCGTACGGTCAATGCCAAGCGCCAATCGGCTTTGACCACGCCATCGGGGTGGCCCATGGATGGCAGATAATATTCGCCAGGATCCAAAGTGATGTTGGTCTGTTGACCTGCGCCAGCATCGACGATGCGCAGCGCCGTCACATCGTGTAACTGCGCAAGACCAGGAATGCCTTTGTAGGTGGATGCATGGGTATCGCCAACCAACGCGATCCACTTGCCACTGCCTGGCAGCACACCACGCGCCGCGATCACGCGGCTGGCGTGGTAGCTGAATACCCTATGCCGCAGAGTCCCTCCCACGTTGTAGAGATCCTCCATGCCGTCGAGTCGATAGCTGGCCGCGCAATCCAGCGCCCGCACCTGAATGCCTTCGCGGCGTGCGGCCTGTACCAGTGTGGTGTAATTGTATCGACGCGTAGGGTCGGTGCGATGGCCCAGATCCTGGTCGCGCAGGTAGTCCTGCAATTGGCTGGGCAGACGCCCGTCGCTGGCGACTTGATCGAGCTCGGCCTGATGCAGATCGGTCATCAGGTGTTCCATGTACAGGGTGTCGACGCCATCGCGAGCCAGGGCCGGCATATGCTCGATCAGAAATTGCTTGCTGGCGATGGACTGATGGGACTCGCCAATGACCAGCCCCCGAGACTCATCCAGCAAACGGCGCACCGCTACATAGGGAGGCAGCGAAGGGTCAGGCGCACGTAACGGCGATCTACCTGGCGAGCGCCATTGGGCAATGAATGCATTAGCATCTTCGATCAGTTGCACACGCAATTTGTTGAGGCTGTCGAGCACCGGATTCAGCGGTGTATAGGGGTCGAAATAATCACCTGACAGCATTTTTCGAAAATGGTCGCTCAACAGCTCGCGCGTCGCGGCACGTGCCACGAGTGGCACCTCATAGCGACTGGCCAAGCGTTCGAACTGCACGTAACTCACCGGTGGAGGCTCAAGCTCTACCTCACCCGAAACACTCATGCAGCCACCGCCCCCACGCAGGCAACCGCCGGGTACCAGTTCCCATTGCAGTTGGCTGTTGAAGCGCACCGGATAATTGCCGGTGAACGCAAAGGGCCGCTGCGGATCGACGATCATCCAGTAACCCAGGTGGGAGTCATAGCGCACCCGATACAGATCGCCACGCAAGCGGATCATCTGCTCGCCCTCGACCGTCAGCAACCCTTCCGTGCTCGGTAGCAGAGGCGTCAGCGCGGACACCTGCGGATGCGCTTGCAGAGACTGCAACTCGGCGGTCTGTGGTGCCCGC
Organism: Pseudomonas sp. UBA6276; assembly: GCF_002438365.1. Classification (NCBI taxonomy): domain Bacteria; kingdom Pseudomonadati; phylum Pseudomonadota; class Gammaproteobacteria; order Pseudomonadales; family Pseudomonadaceae; genus Pseudomonas; species Pseudomonas sp. UBA6276. Next base: position 2,851 of record NZ_DJUS01000145.1, on the reverse strand, counting down.
TGAGGAATCAGCAGCGTCATGTTCAACAGCAGTTCTATGCCATTGACTATCGACGCATACAGCGCTGCGCGACGGTCCGTGGCCTCCGACGCATTCACCGCGCGCTCGACATTGAGTGCGAATTTCCCGGCGCTGGCCACCACCACGATCAACGCGATGGGCCAACTGACCATGGCCGCTGCGCCGAACAGGTGCACCCCGGCGCCCAGATAACTGATCCACAACTGCTTGCGCAGCTCGCTGTTGCTATGCAGTTGCAGGTTGGCCTCGGCCAGCATCTGCTCGCGGGCCTGCACTTGCAGCCAGTGCGCTGCATCCGTAGAGACGGCCGGCCACGTCACTTTTGCCGCGAACAACGACAGTGGCTTCTGCGCCAGCAGCGCGAAGCTTCGAGCCCGTGCCACTGCCGCTGCAGCCTCGATCAGCCTGCCGTGATCGAGCAAACGCTCCCGGCTCGTCTGCGCCTGGACCTGTTGGTACAACCACGCCTGAATCGCTTTCGTATCGGCGAAGACCTGGAAGGCCACGTCGCGGCCCGCCAGGTAGAGCAAACGCTCGCCCGCCACAGTGTTGAAGCACAGGACGCTGGGGAAGACATGACCGGCGATCTGCAGCGCACAGACCGTGACACCCTGGGCGGCCGGATGAGTGCAGGTCAACCCGGCCAGGGTCGGAGCCATGGCGTACTCGCACCCCAAACCATCGAACACCGACTGCACCTGTTGGCGCGTCATGTGACCGGCCTGGCAAGCATCTACCGCAGCGCGCAGGCAGTTGATCCGAATCAGCGTCTGCACCCCTTGCTCATTGTCGGCCCAGAACGTCGCCAAGGCCTGGTGATAGACCGCCGCAAAGTCGATGTGCCATAACGCGGTCAATACCTTGTCCGGCTGCAGCCGTACCTCGTTGCGCTCGTCGAACCACAGCGTCTTCGCATCACCTGTGTAGAACCCGCCCATGACATGCAGCAAGTCAGCATTATCCTGATCGCTCGCGCGAAACCGCCGCATCACCAGCTCCGTAAACGTCATCGATTCGCTCGGTGGCCCCATGTGTGCGTACCCGCTGAACGAACGATGGCTGGATTGGGCGTTGTCGAAACGATGCCAGTAGAAGGCGTCGGGGTGAGCGTCGATGCCCATGGAAGTGAGCAGTTGGGTAGCCGCGTCTACGGCCATTTGGTGCAGGTTGGGCAACCGGTGGGTGATTTGCCCCGCGAGGCCTGCGAGAACCTCGCCTAATTGCGTATTGGAAGGTGCATCAGTCATATCAAAGAGATCGATTTCTGAACGGGCTGCGAGTATGGCCACTGCCCCGGACCCGACCGGCCTACATATTTGGCCCCATCGTCCAGGCGCCCGACGACGCCGCCAACACTCTCGCTGACGCCAGCATCAAGGTAGACTTCGGCAAACCTTCTGCTCGCAGGATTCAAGGCCATGATCGACTTCAACAACAAAGGCTTCTTCAAACTCAAGCAGAATGCAGAATACGGCGAACGCGTCACCGCGCTGCTGCTGGAAGACGAGCACGTGGTCGACGCCTACAAGTCGATGCGTGACGGCGTGGTGTTCACCAACAAGCGCATCATTGCCGTGAACGTGCAGGGCCTGACCGGCAGCAAGAAGGATTTCACCTCCCTGCCCTACAAGAACATCGTGGCGTACTCAATCGAGACCTCGGGCACGTTCGATCTGGATTCGGAGCTGGAGGTGTATTTCTCGGCGCTGGGGAAGGTGCGGTTCGAGTTCTCGGGGAAGACGTCGATGGTGGAGATTTCGCGGTTGATTGGGGGGTATGTGTTGAAGTGAAACAAAAAAGCCCGCAATTACGCGGGCTTCAGGGCATTTCCTGCTAGTAGGTGCCGGGCAATGCCGGACGCGGGATCACTCCCACTCAATCGTAGCCGGCGGCTTGCTCGACACGTCGTAGGTCACCCGCGAGATGCCTTCGATCTCGTTGATGATGCGGCCGCTCACCGTTTCCAGCAGTTCGTAAGGCAGGTGGGCCCAACGCGCGGTCATGAAGTCGATGGTTTCCACGGCGCGCAGGGCGACGACCCAGGCGTAGCGGCGGCCGTCGCCGACGACGCCAACCGATTTGACCGGCTGGAAGACGACGAATGCCTGGCTGACCTTGTGGTACCAATCGGCCTTGCGCAGTTCTTCGATGAAGATGTGGTCGGCGCGACGCAGCAGGTCGGCGTATTCCTTCTTCACTTCACCCAGGATGCGCACGCCCAGGCCCGGGCCGGGGAATGGGTGGCGGTAGACCATGTCGTACGGCAGGCCCAGTTCCAGGCCAAGACGGCGGACTTCGTCCTTGAACAGCTCACGCAGCGGCTCGACCAGCTTGAGGTTCATTTCCTCGGGCAGGCCGCCGACGTTGTGGTGCGACTTGATCACGTGTGCCTTGCCGCTCTTGGCGCCGGCCGACTCGATCACGTCGGGGTAGATGGTGCCCTGGGCCAGGTACTTGATGTTGTCCAGCTTGCAGGACTCGGCGTCGAACACGTCGATGAAGGTGCGACCGATGATCTTGCGCTTCTTCTCCGGGTCGGCTTCGCCGGCCAGGTTGTCGAGGAACTGCGCTTCGGCGTTGGCGCGGATGACCTTGACGCCCATGTTTTCGGCGAACATGGCCATGACCTGCTCGCCTTCGTGCAGGCGCAGCAGGCCGTTGTCGACGAAGACGCAGGTCAGCTGATCACCGATGGCCTTGTGCAGCAGGGCCGCGACCACCGAGGAATCGACACCGCCGGACAAGCCCAGCAGGACGTTGTCGGTACCGACCTGGGCACGGACCTGAGCGATGGCGTCTTCGGCGATCTTCGACGGGGTCCACAGCGCTT
>NZ_DJUS01000081.1:0-50752 GCF_002438365.1 Pseudomonas sp. UBA6276 | reverse complement strand
CGCTGGGAGGCGATCGCCAACGGCGATGACGGCGCTGCCAAGGGTCGCGAGCTGGAAATCGCCGAGCTGCTGGGTTTTCTGCGCCAGCAAAAAATCGCCAACACCGTCTGGCTCACGGCCGATGTGCATTACTGCGCAGCCCACCACTACCACCCCGACCGCGCTGCGTTTCAGGACTTCGAGCCCTTCTGGGAGTTCGTCGCCGGACCGTTGAATGCCGGCAGCTTCGGGCCCAACCCGCTCGATGCCACGTTCGGTCCGCAAGTGGTTTTCCAGAAAGCGCCGCCTGCGCAGAACACTTCGCCGTTCGCGGGCTTCCAGTTTTTCGGCGAAGTGCAGATCGAGGGCTTAAGCGGGGAAATGACTGTGCAACTGCGCGACCTGGACGGCGTGGTGGTGTTCGAAAAGAAACTGCAGCCGGCCTGATCGGTTGCACCGCAAGCGCCATGGCAGACGGCTTGCGATGCCATGGCTCAGCCAACAAGGCCCGGCAGCACCAGGCTCGCGCCCAACCCGATGAGCGCGGTGCCGATCACGCGATCGACGAGGCGTTGCTTCTCCAGCATCCGCCGCCGCAATGGCCCGGACGAAAAGAACAGCGCCACGATGCTGAACCACACCCAGTGCGAGAACGACATGAACAGACCGTAGGCAAAGTTCGTCGTCATCGAACTGCCTGCCTGCACGACCTGACTGTAGGTCGCCACCACGAACAGCATCGTTTTGGGATTGAGCGCATTGGTGAAAAAGCCCATTCGAAAAGCGCTCCACAGAGACGGTGTCGCACCCTCGACGGTATCCAGCGCCAACTTTGACGTGTTGAACAGTGAGCGCAGCCCCAGGTAAATGAGATAACCGGCACCCAGCCATTTCATGGCCATGAACAACAGGGGCGATTGCGTGATGATCACGGCAATACCGAACACGGTGTAGAAAACATGCACCTGTACACCGCAGGCAATGCCCAATGCCGCGATCAGTCCACTGCGCCGCCCATAGGCATAACTGTTGCGCGTGACCATGGCGAAGTCGGGGCCTGGGCTGATGACAGCCAATACGGTAATCAGGGCTACTGCCAGTAATTCGTTCATGACCACATTCCGTCAGCGTTTCTTGAAAGTAACGACCAGTACATCGCGGTGGGCAGGTCGATCGGGGTGTATCGGGATGATGGCGCTGACACCGTGCCGGACCTGTGCGTCATTGAGCAGCGCAGCTTCCAGTTCATGGATCATCGAATGCCTGGCCAGCAGCCGCTGGTCGTTATCGTAGATGGACGTTTCGCCCTCCACGACATTGACCCTGTTGACCATCAGCATGAATACAAAGTCGACGCCGTCCCGGTGCACACCTTCGGGCGTGGGAGAGGCGGCGCCCGCGGACGCATCGATGCGGAACTGATGAACTTCGATATGCCATGCGCAGTGTGGCGCCAGCACGTTGAAGCAGGCGCAACACAGATCCATCACCGCCGAAAAAACCAGGCCTTCGCAGAGCTCGGTCGGGATCGGGGCAAAGTGCCGGACAATGCCGCCATTGAGTGGGTTGTGCACAGTGGTCTGGTAATGCGGTTGGTGAGGACTGGGCTGCCAGTGGCGACTGCCCTGCTCGGTGAAGAAGGTGGCGTAACGGCGGAAGCGATAGGTACCACCGTCGCCCATGAACGCGTCCCGGTCCAGATGATCCCATGACAGCCGAAAATCTTCCCAGCCCTGGACGAAGCCGGGTACGGCACTGTTCAGCAAGGCTGCGACCATGGGCGGTTGCAGAAAAACAAACCCATTGCGGTTTACGGTATCGCAGACTTCGGCGATCAGTGGCGTATACAGCTGGGGAGCAAGATTGCCAATGGGCACTGCACGCTTATGAATATTGTCCATGGATTTTCTCCATTTTATTGGTCAGGTCGCCAGAATCCTCGGCAACGAGCGCCATCATGGAGTTTTGCCTGGGCTGAAAAAAACGATTTATAGTCATCGAAACCTGTGAGATTTCGTTGCCCGTATGAGCCTCCCGCCCCTCGCTTCCTTCCGTTTTTTCAACGCTGCCGCGCAAACGCAGAGTTTCATCAAGGCCGCAGAGCAACTGCACGTCACTCATGGCGCTGTGAGCCGCCAGATTCGCTCGCTTGAAGAGGCATTGGGCGTAGAGCTGTTCGATCGACGCAACCGTGCGGTGTTTCTCAACCATGCCGGACGTCTGCTGCATGAGGTGACCCAACCGATGTTCGAGCAGCTGGAACAGGCGGTTCGTCAGGTACAGCAGAAAGCCGGCGAAGACATTCTGGTGTTGTCCTGCGAGCCGACCATCGCAATGAAATGGCTGATTCCACGCCTGCCCGCCTTCAACAAGGCGCATCCGGACATCCAGATTCAATTGCTGGCAGCGGGCGGACCGATCGATTTCTCTCGGTGTAGCGCAGACCTGGCCATCCGACGCGATGATTTCCACTGGGATGACACCGTGCACAGCAGCGCACTGTGTCCGGAATGGGTGGGCCCGGTGTGCGCGCCCAGCCTGGCAGGGCCGGCCGGACGATTGAGCGGCGTGCACCTGCTTCGCAGCCGAACACGACCCGCGGCCTGGGAGCAGTGGTTGCGTCTGGTGCAGCAAGTGGCCTGCGATGTCACGACCATCGATTACGAGCACTTCTACTTGTGCCTTCAGGCGGCCACTGCAGGCCTGGGCGTGAGCATGGCGTCGATGATGATGGTGGAAGAAGAGCTCGCCTCGGGCCAACTGGTCGCACCCTTTGGCTTTGTACGCGACGGGTCCGGGTATTTCCTGCTGTCGGCGCGGTCGACCGAAGAAAGCCGGAAATGCAGGGTTTTTCGTCAGTGGCTGGAGCTCCAGGCGCAGGCATCGGTGGCCCAAGGGCTTGAAGGCACGTCTGCCACCCCCCTCTGATCCGGCCTCGTCTGGTGCAGCAGGAATTAACCACCGCCTCGTCCACCTTGCGCTACGCTTTGTCTTATAACGCCCACCGAGGCTGGTTGGGTGTTCCGCTGTTCCATCAGCCTGGCGACTACGACAGCGCCAGCAAGCGTGCGAGGGGCGAACGTGAAAAACCTAGGCGATATTCTGCAAATCAAGAACTTGACCGAAAAGCTCCAGGGCATCCTTCCATCGACGGCTGCAAAGGGCTACCTGCAGGGGGCCGACGCCTTCGACAAGGGCCGTCCGGACTACCCCAAGGAGCTCGACAACTGGTTGCGCGAGACGATTCAGATCAAGCCGCACAGCAAATGGGACCCACCCCACACAACGGTACTCGACCTGGGGTCAGGGACCGGCAAGTTCATTCCGCGACTGCTTGAGGCCGGCGCCGAAGTGTTCGCCGTCGAGCCTGTTGCGGCGATGCGTGCACAGCTGGAACACAACTGGGCCGACAACCCCTACGTGAAAGTCCTCGAAGGAGCTGCCGAGGAAATCCCTCTCAAAAGTGGGTCGGTAGACGCCGTGGTCTGCGCCCACTCCTTCCATTGGTTCGCCAATGCCGCCAGCATGGCGGAAATCTACCGCGTGCTGAAACCCAGAGGACGCTTGGGGATGATCTGGAACCTGCGCGACACCAGCCACGACTGGGTGCGCCAGATCGCGGACATCGTGAGCGATGTGGCCGGAGACAGCCCACGGTTCTATACCCAGAAATGGCGGGAAGCATTCCCTCACAGCGGATTCACGCCCTTGGTGGAAAAGCGGTTCACCCATACGTACACCGGTACGCCAGAGGACGTCATCCTCAACCGGGTACGCTCGATCAGCTTCATTTCTGCCCTTGCCCCAGAGCAGCAGGAACCGATTTTCCAGAAAGTGCGCGAAATCATCGCCACACATCCGGATCTCAAGGAAAAACAGGAAATCACCGTGCCCTACAACACGGTGGCCTTTCACACTGTCAGGTTTCTCTAGCGCCCATAGCGAGCGGCCGGGGCCGGTCAGTGCACCGGCGTCAGCCCGCTTTCCTCAATTGCCAGCCGGGCCGCCGGGGTGCTCAAGTACTGCAGCAGCGCCGCGGCCTCTTCAGGGTGAGCGCTGGTACGCGTAACGCCACCTGAATACAGCGTCATCTTCTGCACCGCATCGGGAATCAGACCGACGATGTCGATACCCGGTACCGCCTTGAGCTCGCTCAATTGCTGGAACCCCAATTGCACATCACCCCGAGCGACGGCCGCCCCCACCGGTTCGTTGTCGACCAGGCTGCTTTTATCGCGAAGCTGCTCGGTGAGCTTCATGCGCGGGAACAACAGATGCGACAGGTACAGGCCACTGGTACTGTTGGAATAGGCCAGCGAACGGGCGTCAAGCAACGTCTTGCGAAAGGCGTCGACACTGCCGATGTCAGGCTTGGCCTCGCCCTGGCGTACCGCCATGGCAATGAACGACTTGCCGACATCCACCCGTGGCTCGCGCTGCACTTCACCCAATTGAATGAGTTTGTTCAGGGCCGCGTCTTCGGTAAGCACCAGGTCCGCACGCTCGCCGCGCTCCAGTCGACTGGAGATCGCCATGGGGTTGTCGCCGATGGCCGGCGAAGGCAACACCGTGACTTTGACCCCAGTGGCCTTTTCATATTCGACGACGATGGTCTGCATGGCGCTGACCACACCACCGGAGCCGAGCAACGACAGCTGAACCGGTGGGGGCGCTTTCTGCGCGTGGGCGGCGCTGGAGCCGAGTAATACACAAGCCAGCAGAGCGCTGGTGAGCCGTTTGGTCATGACAATATGATCCTGAAACTGAAGATGAAGCCTGGCCGATGACTGGCCAGAGGCGAAGCGAACGAGTGCAGTGAAGGTCAACCGCCTCGCGAGGAATGATCAGTTTACGCGTAATCGGCCAAAAGCCAGGATCAGGTTGCCATTTAAAAAGGTGTTCTCGGGCAACTGCAACTTGGCGAAACAATTTCTCCGGACAGTCGAGCGCTCATTACGGCAATGCGTCGCACGATGCATTGGCAGGATCTGTGGGGTAACTGTCATTTACCCACGCAAGCTCCGGACCGATCATGCCTGCTCCAGACTGGAGTGAACGTATGCCCAACGCCCTGCCCCCCGAACTGCAGATTTTCGACCGCCCCTTGCAGGTGGTCATCCTGCTGTATCCCGGTATCGAGATCCTCGACTTCGCAGGACCTTACGAGGTGTTCAGTGTCGCCACGCGCATCGCCTTGCGCGACGGCCTCAGTGCTCATCCACCGTTTCTCGTCAGCACAGTCGCGGCCAGTCGCGAGCTGCTTACTGCGCGCTACGACCTGCGGGTGCAGCCCGATGCGCAGTTCGATGACGAACTGCCTTGCGACGTTCTGATAGTACCGGGTGGTGTGATCGATCAGCCCGTAAATGATCCGCAGACCCTGGCTTGGGTGCGCCGGATGGCATCGTCGACAGGCTTGCTGACGTCGGTGTGCAGCGGGGCGTTGATTCTGGCCAAGGCTGGCCTGCTGCAAGGACACAGCGTGACCACCCATTGGGCCGACATCCAGGAACTCCGTGAAGGCTACCCGGACCTGGACGTGCAGGAAAATGTACCCTATGTCGACGCCGGCAGCCTGGTCACCAGTGCCGGGATCTCCGCCGGTATCGACATGAGCCTGCATCTGGTGGCGAGGCTGCTGGGCGGTGACGCAGCGCGCATCACCGCGCGCCAGATGCAGTACGAGTGGCGCGACCTGCCAGGCTAGGAACGATCCGCCTTGTCGGCCCGGAACATCTGGCGGATGCCACGTACGGCCTGGCGTATGCGATCCTGGTTCTCGATCAGGGCAAAGCGCACGTGATCATCGCCATAGTCACCGAACCCGATGCCAGGCGAGACGCAGACCTTGGCTTCGGCCAACAGCTTCTTGGCGAATTCGAGCGAACCAAGATGGGCGTAGTCCTCGGGAATCTTCGCCCAGACGTACATCGAAGCCTTGGGGGTTTCCACCATCCAACCCAGCTCGTGAAGACCTTTGACCAGCACGTTGCGACGCTGGCGGTACTGTTCGGCGATGTCTTTCACACACTGCTGATCGCCTTCGAGTGCGGCGATGGCCGCCACCTGCAGGGGTGTGAACGTGCCGTAGTCGTGATAGCTCTTGATCCGGGCCAGAGCGTTGACCAGCTCGGGATTGCCGACCATGAAGCCGATTCGCCATCCTGCCATGTTGTAACTTTTGGACAGCGTGAAGAACTCGACGGCGATGTCCTTGGCGCCCGGTACCTGCATGATCGAAGGCGCCTTCCAGCCGTCGTAGACGATGTCGGCGTAGGCCAGGTCGTGCACCACCAAAACGTCGTAGCGCTTGGCGAGTGCTACCACCCGCTCGAAGAAATCCAGTTCCACGCATTGCGCGGTCGGGTTGGAAGGAAAGCCCAGGATCATCATCTTCGGCTTGGGAATGGACTCGCGGATCGCCCGTTCCAGCTCGTTGAAGAAATCCACACCGGGCACCAGCGGCACCGAGCGTACCTGGGCACCGGCGATCACTGCACCGTAGATGTGAATAGGGTAGCTGGGGTTGGGCACCAGAACGGTATCGCCCTGGTCGAGGGTCGCCAGCATCAGGTGGGCCAGGCCCTCCTTCGAACCAATGGTGACGATGGCTTCGTCTTCAGGGTCGATATCGACCTGATAGCGGTCTTTGTACCAGCGCGAGATCGCCCGACGCAGCCGCGGGATGCCACGGGAAGTGGAGTAGCCGTGGGTGTCTTCGCGCTGGGCAACGGTCACCAGTTTGTCGACGATGTGGGGCGGCGTGGCGCCGTCGGGATTACCCATGCTCAGGTCGATGATGTCTTCGCCGCGCCGACGCGCAGCCATCTTCAATTCGGCAGTGATGTTGAACACATAAGGGGGGAGACGATCGATGCGCGCAAAGCGGCGCGGGCGAACAGGTTCGGCCATGATTTCCTCGGAGACGTAAGCGCCCGGAACCGTCCGAGCGACGTTGGCCACTGCGGTGGCCAGGTCGAACGATAATCGGGCCGATGCGGGGCTGTAAAGCGGAATATGCGGTGCGCCCTTCGCGGGCAGAGGGCTCGCCGCCCGCCCCGCTCCCACAGATGAGGGCCGGGTCTGGGGTACGGCCCTTGCGGGCAGAGCCCGGTTCCACGAAAGTCCCTGTGGGAGCGGGCTCTGCCCGCGAAGGCCGCACCACGGACCCAACCTCTGCCCAAAAAAAAGCCCCGGATCTATTCGATTCGGGGCTTTTTTATCGCTGCAGCAAAATCAGTGCGCGTAAGTCAGCAGCAACTCACTGGGCACCTTGAAATCCAGCGACATCATCACGCTCAAGGCAGTGATGGTGAAGATCGAGAACACGAACAGCTTGCGCGCCCAGACTCGATCATCAACCGCCTTGTAGCCCGTCCAAGCCATATACAACCAGTACATGCCCATGGCCGCCGCCACCGCCAGATAGCTCATCCCGGCATATCCACCCAGAGTCAGCATCAGCGTCGCCAGCAGGAAAGCCAAGATGTAGAGCAGGATGTGCTTCTTGGCCACCACGATTCCGCGCTTCACCGGCAACACTGGAATCGAAGCTGCCAGATAATCATTGAAGCGGAAGATCGCGATGGCATACGAATGAGGCATCTGCCACAGGCTGAACATCACCAGCAACGTCAAAGCCGCCAGATCGAAGCTGTTGCTGACTGCCACGTAACCGATCACCGGAGGCATGGCACCGGACAGACTGCCGACCAACGTACCATGCACCGACTTGCGCTTCAGGTAGAGGCTATAGAACCCTACATAGATCACGAAGCCGATCAGACCGCACAACGCCGCCAGAGGGTTGGCCAATGCGTACAGCATGACCATCCCGGCGACCCCGAGCAGTGTGGCGAAGATCAATGCGACCTTCACCGAAATCTGCCCCTGGACCAATGCGCGGTTCTTGGTGCGTTCCATCTTCACGTCGATGTCGCGGTCGATGCAGTTGTTGAATGCACAGCCCGATGCCACCACCAGCGATGTACCGATCACTGTGGCCAGGAACAGCCCAATGTCGACATGCCCTTGAGAGGCCAGGAAGAACCCACCTGCCACGGAAAGCACGTTACCGAAAATGATCCCCGGTTTGGTGATTTGGATAAAGTGCTTAACGGACATGCCGGGTTCCTTACTTCGCCATCATGAAGTGATGGATGCTGAACATGATCCACAGCGACAGACCGACCAGGAACGCGATGATCAACGCCGAGAAGACGAAGGCGATCACGTTCCAGCGCTGTTCGGACGTGCGGTCCAGGTGCAGGAAGTAAACCAGGTGAACCAGCACCTGGACCACCGCGAAGATCAGCGCGATCCACAGCGTGGCTTCCTTGGACAGCGTCGGGAACATCACCAGACCGAACGGAATCGCGGTCAGGATGACCGACAGCACGAAACCGATCATGTACGACTTGTAGCTACCGTGGCTGCTACCGGCCGAAGTGGTATGAGGGTTTGCCATTTACAGAGCTCCCATCAGATAGACGACGGTGAACACGCAGATCCAGACCACGTCCAGGAAGTGCCAGAACAGGCTCAGGCAGCTCATGCGCGTGTTGTTGGTTGCGGTCAGGCCTTTGGATTTGATCTGGGCGATCAGCACCGCCATCCAGATCAAGCCGCTGGTCACGTGCAGGCCGTGGGTTCCGACCAAGGTGAAGAACCCGGTCAGGAAGCCGCTGCGCTGCGGGCCGAAGCCCTCTTCGATCAGCTTGTGGAACTCGTAGATCTCCATCGCGATGAAGCCTGCACCCAGCAGGAACGTGACGAACAACCACTTCATCACGCCGCTTTTGTCGTTGCTGTGCAGCGCCAGCATGGCGAAGCCATACGTGATGGAGCTGAACAGCAGCAGTGCAGTCTCGGCTGCCACGAAGGGCAGCTCGAAGATGTCGTGGCCCGACGGGCCACCGGCGACATTGTTAACCAGTACTGCGTAGGCGGCGAAGATCGACGCGAACAGGATGCAGTCGGTCATCAGGTAGATCCAGAAACCAAAGACAGTCATGCCCCCGGAATCGTGATGATCGTGATCGTCGTGACCGTGCTCGTGTTGGTGAGCCACTTCCGCGTTTAAGGTTGCGTTAGACATTGTTTAAGCCTTCTCCACCGTGGAGTTCAGACGAGAATCAACTCGTGCAGCGTTTGCCAGGCGAGCCATGCGTTCACCTTCGATACGAGCGACTTCTTCAGCCGGTACGTAGTAGTCGATGTCGTCGTCATAGCTGCGCACGATCAGGGTGATGACCATGCCGGCCAGGCCGATCGCAGCCGCCCACCAGATGTGCCAGATGGCGGCGAAGCCCAGGATCAGACCGAAGAACGACATCAGCACACCCATACCAGTGTTGCGCGGCATGTGAATCTGCTTGTAGTCCGCGGCGTTGGCAGTGGCTTCACCACGCTCTTTCATGCCCCAGTAAGCGTCCAGGTCGGAAACCACTGGTTGCTCGGCGAAGTTGTAGAACGGTGGTGGCGACGAAGTCGACCACTCCAGGGTACGGCCATCCCATGGGTCGCCCGAAACGTCCTGATTCTTGTGACGATCGCGGATCGATACATAGAGTTGCAGCAGCTGGAAGAAGATACCGGCGGCGACGAACAGTGCACCGACGAAAGCCACGTACAGCCAAGGCGTCCACTCTGGGTTGTCGGTATGGTTCAGGCGACGGGTCATGCCCATGAAGCCCAGCACGTACAACGGCATAAACGCCAGGTAGAAACCGACCAGCCAGCACCAGAACGAGTACTTGCCCAGACGCTCGTTGAGCTTGAAGCCAAACGCTTTCGGGAACCAGAAGGCGAAGCCGGCCAGGTAACCGAATACCGCACCACCGATGATCACGTTGTGGAAGTGAGCGATCAGGAACAGGCTGTTGTGCAGCACGAAGTCAGCGCCCGGTACCGCCAGCAGTACGCCAGTCATGCCGCCGATGCTGAAGGTCACGATGAAGCCGATGGTCCACAACATCGGAGTGGTGAACTCGATGCGGCCACGGTACATGGTGAACAGCCAGGTGAAGATCTTCACACCGGTCGGAATCGCGATGACCATTGTCATGATGCCGAAGAAGGCGTTGACGTTGGCCCCCGAACCCATGGTGAAGAAGTGGTGCAGCCAGACCACGAACGACAGCACGGTAATGGCGATCGTTGCCCATACCAGCGAGACGTAGCCGAACAGACGCTTTTTACAGAACGTCGAGGTTACTTCCGAGAACACACCGAAGGCCGGCAGGATCAGGATGTAAACCTCGGGGTGGCCCCAGGCCCAGAACAGGTTGACGTACATCATCGGGTTCCCACCAAGCTCGTTGGTGAAGAAGTGGAAGCCCAAGTAGCGGTCAAGGGTCAGCATGAACAGAACAGCGGTGAGGATCGGGAACGAAGCAGCGATCAGGACCGCGGTGCACAGGCAGTTCCAGGTGAACACCGGCATTTTCATCAGCGTCATGCCAGGCGCACGCATCTTCAGGATGGTGACGATGAAGTTGACGCCTGTGAGCAAGGTACCCAAGCCGGATATCTGCAGGGCCCAGATGTAGTAGTCGACACCTACCCCCGGACTGTATTGCAACCCCGCCAACGGCGGATACGCCACCCAGCCGGTCTTGGCGAACTCGCCGACACCCAGAGAGATGTTGACCAGCAGCACGCCGACCACGAACAGCCAGAAGCTGACCGAGTTCAGGAACGGGAAAGCCACGTCGCGAGCGCCGATCTGCAGCGGCACGACAATGTTCATCAGACCGATCATGAATGGCATGGCCATGAAGATGATCATGATCACACCGTGAGCGGTGAAGATCTGGTCGTAGTGTTCCGGTGGCAGGAAGCCGGTGGAACCGCCCGTGGCGACCGCAAGCTGCGAGCGCATCATGATGGCGTCGGCAAAGCCGCGCAGCAGCATGACCATGGCAACGGCGATGTACATCACGCCGATTTTCTTGTGGTCGACCGACGTGAACCACTCGGTCCACAGGTACGTCCACTTCTTGTAGTAGGTGATCAGACCGAACACCACCGCCCCGAGCACCGCAACGACGGCGAGTGTCACCATCACTATCGGCTCGTGGAAGGGCACCGCTTCCAGACTAAGTTTACCGAACATCTTTTACTCCTCTGCCCCAGCAGCTGAATTCTTGCCCATGTCCATCCCTTCGTTCGAGGCTTGCTTCCCCTCGTGGCTGACGCCTTTACCTGGGTTCATGCCTTCATACTTGTCGATGATGGTCTGGAACAGGTTCGGGACGTACGAGGAATACAGCTCGACCGGATTTTTCTCGCTAGGTTTGGCCAGCGCTTCGTAGGTAGCTGCATCGAGCTGCTTAGGCGCGCTCTTCACTTCACTGATCCATGCATCGAAATCAGCCTGGGTCGTAGCGACTGCTTTGAATTTCATGCCGGTGAAGCCTGCACCGCTGTAGTTCGCGGAGATGCCGTCGAACTCGCCGTTTTCATTGGCGATCAGGTGCAACTGCGTCTGCATGCCGGCCATTGCGTAGATCTGGCCGCCCAGCTGCGGAATGAAGAACGAGTTCATGACCGAGTCGGAGGTGATGCGGAAGTTGACCGGTACGTTGGCCGGGAAGACGATCTTGTTGACCGTGGCAATGCCTTGTTCCGGATAGATGAACAACCATTTCCAGTCCATCGCAACGACCTGGATGGTGACCGGCTTGTGCTCGGAATCCAGCGGACGGTACGGATCCAGGTGATGAGTCGACACGTAGGTCACGTAGCCCAGCGCGATGATGATCAGCAGCGGGATGCCCCACACCACCAGTTCGATCTTGGTGGAGTGCGCCCATTCAGGCGTATAGGTGGCTTCCTTGTTGGAGGCACGGTACTTCCAGGCGAACGCGAGCGCCATGACGATGACCGGGATCACCACCAGCAACATCAGCCCGGTGGCGATGTAGATCAGGTTGCGTTCGTCGATGCCCACCTGCCCTTTCGAGTCGATCAGGGTCCACTTGCACCCGCCGAGAAAAAGCATGCCTAAAAAGGGCAGTATGCCAAACAGTCTGGGGTAACGCTTTTTACTCATCTCACGACCTCTAGAGCAGCTTGCTTCAATGCAATTGTGTTTTGGTAGCCAACACTTCGACCTGCCAAGCGCCAGCATTTATATCGGGATTGAATACGGACATGCCAGGCTCGCAGTTGCTGCGGGGTGACAAGACCGGTCTGGAACGGTGCAGCTGTCATGACTTGTGCAATCCAGAGGATTGCAGACTCTTTCCCTTGAGTGCACGGACCACTCAAGGGTTCAGCCAAGCCGTACCAACGGTATGAAAAGTGCCTGCCAATGGTGCAAAAGCGCCACCGACCTGCCCTTTTTGAGGCACTGACCTGCTGAAATTTCCGCGATTGTAGTGAGCCCTTTACCCATTGACTACGACTAATCCAGCAACAGGTATTTCCAAATTATGCAACAATCCGACGCACTTTCAAAGCCTTGCGACACGATGTCGCACCCCTGAAAACCCTTGCGAAGGCCCGTATTTTAGGGGCTTTCGCGAAATTGCCGACGACAGGTTGTCGCATCTTCGCCGTTACACGCCGAAGGCGGAATCGACTTCCGGCACGAATAATGACAAGGCCGATACCCCCGGCGCCATCAGGCGCGTGTTCGATTGCGATAGATGCCTACGGGTACAAGAATAGCCGTCATCACAAAAGCCACCAGCGCCCACTGCGCCAGCGACAGGCCGAGCACCGGCGGATAAGGTGTGGAGCAGAAACCCTGGACCTGAAACACGCTGGGCATCAGATCGGCCAGGGGCAACCCGTCGACGATCGGTTGCAGCGTGTCGAGGCCGCAACTGACCGAGGGATTGGCCAATACCCATGCATGACGCCCGGCCGCCGCAATGCCGCCCACGGCGCTGAGCACCACCAACCCTTCGCATACCGTCACACCGGTACGGCCGCGCATCGCCGCGCCGATGAAGGCGAACAGGGCAATGAAAAGCAAGGCATAGCGTTGCAGGATGCACAATGGGCAAGGTGCTTCGCCCAACACGATCTGCATGTACAGCGCCCCACCGATCAAGGCCAGGCAGATCACGCCCAGCAATACCAGGAAACGTCGCTCGCGGTTCAGGCGCAGGTTGACTTCATTCATTGCAGCTTTCCCTTCACAGGTCAGAACGGGCAGGTTTTTAGATGGGCGCCAGTCTACACGCTGGGTTGCCAAGTGGACTGTAGGAAAACTCTGGAAATACGGTGTAACCAGAAATTTCTGCCAACCCGCACACAGTATGGCGCGCGTGATTAAACCGACGTTAAGCCAGGCGTGGCAGCCAGCACGGCGATCTCGTTAAAGCCTGCGCGTGTCGAGTCGATACATAGGCAACGCACTCCTTTGGCGGGTCGTTCGCCGCCCCGCATCGGCTCCATCAAGAAGGTTCACATGGCAACCCAGAACGCCCGCGCAGATTCCCTTTCCTTGCTGTTGTTCAGCTTGCGCAGCGGCAAGTTGATGGCCATCAACCTGCTCAAGGTCAGCGAGATCATCCCCTGCCCTGCCCTGACCCGACTCCCCGAAGCACATCCCCACGTCAAAGGGGTGGCAACCCTGCGGGGCCAGGCGTTGTCCGTCATCGACCTGAGCCGAGCGATCGGTGAGCAACCCTTGCTCGATCCGTCCGGCGGGTGCCTGATCGTCACGGACGTCAGTCGCTCCAAGCAGGGCCTGCACGTTCAGGCCGTCAGTCGCATAGTGCATTGCCTGAGCACCGATATCCGTCCGCCACCCTACGGTTCTGGCACCAAGTCGTTCATTACCGGGGTGACCCAGGTGGACGGTGCGCTGGTGCAGGTACTGGACATCGAGAAAGTCATCCACGGCATTGCCCCGGCGCGCCTGCAGGGCGAACCCCAGCGCTTGAGCGACGCCGATGCCCGCTGCCTGGCCAACGCCAACATCCTGGTCGTGGACGACAGCCACGTGGCGTTGCAGCAGTCGCTCATCACCTTGCGCACCCTGGGCATCGAATGTCGGACGGCGCGCAGCGCCCGCGAGGCGATCGACTGCCTGCTGGAACTGCAGGGCACCGAGGCGCAGATCAATGTGCTGGTATCGGATATCGAGATGTCGGAAATGGACGGCTACGCGCTGACCCGCACTTTGCGAGAAACGCCGGACTTCAAGGATCTGTACGTTCTGCTGCACACCTCGCTGGACAGTACGATGAACAGCGAGAAGGCTCGGCTGGCCGGCGCCAATGCCGTGCTGACGAAATTCTCCTCCCCCGAACTGACCGGCTGCCTGATCACCGCAGCACGTTTCGTCGCCGAACAGGCGCGCTGAGCCCACTGCGGCATAAAGGTACCTGCGCACTTACGCCGTGAGGTCAGCGGTGCCTGGATGAACGGGACATGGATGGAAGGTACCCAGGCATAATGGGTGCCCGTTTACACCGCTGAGGCTCCCTGACCATGAAAACCCACCTGATCCTTTTGCTCGCGCTCGGCGGCGCCACCACTCAAGCGATGGCGTCGACCGACCAAGCCTGGGCGGAACACGACAAACGCGTCGCGAGCAGCTGCTTGAAAGCCACCACATTGAAACAGGCCCGGGTGGCCAGCGCGCCTGCCGAATTCGAAGACCGCGTGGGTTACACCGCAGTGCTCATCCAAGGCCGTTATCCACAGGCGCACATGAAGAATCAGCCTGGCGCCGAGCTGTGTCTGTACCACAAGCAAAGCCGCAAGGCATTCGTCACTCAGTGGGATTCGGTACAGGGCAAATAACGTCAAAGCAGAATGAATGCATAGAGGATGCTGACAAACGGCATGCTGCCGGCTTTCTCGTCGAGTGCTTCCAGCGCTGCGAACTTGAGCATGAATGAAGCAACCACCAGCACCCTAATCCATGGCTGGCGTGTCGATAACACCAACAGCATGCCCAAGGCGAGGGCCAGTTGAAAGGCGCAGCACTTGATCGCCGCCGGCAACGTGCTGACGTACAGCAAGGCCAGCATCACGGGGATCAGACTCGCCAGCAGCAATCCTTTGCCATACTTCACACAGTCCATAACGATCACTGGCCTTCCTTCATTTATCGACTTGTTGTAAGGAAAGAAGTCTCTGGTGATCAACTGGGCAGTTCCATAGGTCTATTCAGCACACCTTGTAGGAAAAACCCGACGGGTCTAACGGTTAAACGCCTCTGGATCTGAGCGATTTTTTCCTAGGCGAACCGCAATAGCTCCATGGGCGTCGGCTGCCTAGGGCCGGCCACCCACAGGCCTGGGCTTGGCAAGGCAGCGCGACTAAGGTCAAACTGCCCGATCTTCCCCCCTGCCGGTGTCCGATCCGCATGCGCATAGCCATCCGCCCCCTGCTCGTGGCAGGTCTGCTGCTCGTCGTCGTGGTCGTCGCGGCATGGCTGTTCAAGCGCACCTCACCCAACCAGCCAGCACCGGCCCAGCCCATCCCAGTGCGGGTGGTCAGCGTGGTGCAGGCCGATGTTCCGCGTTACCTCACCGGCATCGGTTCGGTGCTTTCATTGCATAGCGTGACCGTGCGCGCGCAGGTCGACGGTATTCTTGACCAGGTCGCGGTGAAAGAAGGCCAATGGGTGAACAAAGGGGATGCGCTCGCCAGCATCGACGATCGCGCCATTCGCGCCAGCCTGGCTCAAGCTCAGGCGCAAGCCAGTCAGAGCCAGGCGCAGTTGCAAGTGGCAGGGATCAACCTGCGCCGCTACAAGGACCTGAGCCGTGACAACGGTATTTCCCGACAGGTGCTCGACGAACAGCAAGCCCTGTTCGACCAGCTCACCGCAACCCTGCAAGGCAACAAGGCCGCCATCGCTGCGGCGCAAGTGCAGTTGTCCTATACCCAGATTCGTTCGCCGGTGACCGGTCGGGTCGGGATTCGCCGTGTGGACCCCGGTAATTTCCTGCGCGTCAGTGATGCCGAAGGCTTGTTCACGGTGACTCAGATCGACCCCATCGCTGTCGAGTTCTCGCTGCCGCAGCAGGAACTGGCCACCCTGCAGTCGCTGCTGGACAAGCCGCAGCCAGCGGTGGTGCGCGCGTACATAAATGGCGACACCGAGACGGGCACGCAGGTCGGTGAAGGCCACCTCACCCTGCTCGACAACCAGATTGCGGCAAACACCGGTACCATTCGCGCCAAGGCTGAATTTCATAACGGCAAACACACTTTGTGGCCAGGTCAGCTGGTGAGTGTCGGATTGCAGGTCGGGGTCGAGCGCAATGCCCTGGTAGTGCCATTGGCCGTGGTCCAGCGCGGGATCGACGGCCATTACGTCTACCGTGTGACCGACGCCAAGGTCGAGCAGGTTCCGGTGCAGGTGCTTTACCAGAACTCCACGCAAAGCCTAATAGAAGGCGTGGCGGCGGGTGACGTGCTGGTCAGTGACGGGCAGTCAAGATTGAGGCCAGGCGCTCCAGTACAGCTTGTCGAGCCGGCGACGGGCAACGCAGCGACCGCGCCATGAGCACCGGGCGCTCGGTCAGCGCCTGGTGCATCGACCACCCGGTGGCCACCGTTCTGCTGACCTTTGCCCTGGTGTTGCTCGGTGGCCTGGCCTTTACCCGGCTGGCAATCGCGCCGCTGCCCGAAGCGGATTTCCCGACCATTCAGGTGAACGCCCAGTTGCCCGGCGCCAGTCCGCAGACCATGGCGTCTTCGGTCGCTACACCTTTGGAAGTGCAATTCAGCGCCATCCCCGGCATGACCCAGATGACCTCCAGCAGCGCACTGGGATCGACCAATCTGATCCTGCAATTCAGCCTGAGCAAAAGCATCGACACCGCCGCGCAAGAGGTCCAGGCGGCAATCAATACTGCAGCTGGACGTCTGCCGCAGGACATGCCCAACCTGCCAACCTGGCGCAAGGTCAACCCGGGTGACAGCCCGGTGCTGATCCTCAGCGTGAGCTCGGCGCAGATGCCCACCCATGTGTTGAGTGACTACACCGAAACGCTGTTGGCCCGGCAACTGAGCCAGATCGAGGGCGTCGGCCAGGTCTACATCACCGGCCAGCAACGCCCGGCGATTCGTGTGCAGGCGGCTCCCGAGCGCTTGGCTGCGTTGGAGCTGACCTTGGCCGACCTGCGCGGCGCCATCCAGCAGACCAGCCTGAACCTGGCCAAGGGCGCTCTGTACGGCGACACCAGCGTGTCGACACTGGCTACCAACGATCAACTGTTCGAGGCCGACGAATACGCGCAACTGGTGGTGGCCTACCGTGACGGTGCGCCGGTGCGGCTCAAGGATGTCGCCACGGTGATCCAGGGCGCGGAGAATGCCTACGTGCAATCCTGGTCCGGTGATCAACCGGGGTTGAACCTGACGATTTTCCGTCAGCCGGGCGCGAATATCGTCGACACCGTCGACCGCATCCTCACCGCCATGCCACGCTTGCAGGAGATGCTGCCGGCGACCGTGGACGTCACCGTGCTCAACGACCGCACCCAGACCATCCGGGCTTCCCTGCACGAAGTCGAGCTGACGCTGCTGATCGCCGTATTGCTGGTCGTGGCGGTCATGGCCCTGTTCCTGCGCCAGCTGTCAGCCACGCTGATCGTGTCGAGCGTGCTGGGTGTGTCTCTGGTCGCGACATTCGCCGCCATGTACCTGATGGGTTTCAGCCTGAACAATCTGACGCTGGTGGCGATCGTGATCAGCGTCGGCTTCGTGGTCGACGACGCGATCGTCGTGGTGGAGAACATCCATCGCCATCTGGAAGCCGGCGATGGCATGCGCGAAGCGGCGATAAAGGGTGCCAGCGAAATCAGCTTCACGGTGGTGTCGATCAGTTTTTCGCTGATCGCCGCGTTCATTCCGCTGCTGTTCATGGGGGGCGTGGTCGGGCGGCTGTTCAAGGAGTTTGCGTTGACGGCGACCTCGACCATTCTGATTTCGGTCGTGGTTTCCCTGACCCTGGCACCGACCTTGTGCGCGCTGTTCATGCGCCGACCCGCGCACACCACGCGCGCCGATTTCGGTGCGCGTCTGCTGGACTGGTATGACAAGGGGCTGATACGCGCGCTGGCGCACCAGCGCGTCACCCTGGCCGTGTTCGCCGTGACCGTGGGCCTTTCAGTCGCAGGCTACGTGCTCATCCCGAAAGGGTTCTTCCCGGTGCAGGACACCGGTTTCGTGCTGGGCACAACCGAGGCGGCGGCGGACATTTCCTATAAGGACATGCAGGAAAAACACCTCGCTCTGGCCCGCATCGTCGGCGCAGATCCGGCGGTCCGGGCTTATTCCCACGCTGTCGGCGTGACAGGCAGCAACCAGACCATTGCTACTGGACGGTTCTGGATCGGCTTGAAGAACCAGGGCGAGCGAGACGTGTCGGCCAGCGAGTTCATCGACCGCCTGCGGCCGCAACTGGCGCAGGTCCCGGGCGTGGTGCTGTACCTGCGCGCCGGGCAGGACATCAACCTGAGCGCCGGCCCCAGCCGTAGTCAGTACCAATACGTACTCAAGAGTAATGACGGGCCCACCCTGAACCTGTGGACCCAGCGTCTGACCGAGCGGCTGCGGGCCAACCCGGCCTTCCGCGACCTGTCCAACGACTTGCAGCTGGGCGGCAGCGTGACGCAGATCAGCATCGATCGCGTGGCCGCAGCACGCTTCGGCCTGACCGCCAGCGACATCGATCAGGCGCTGTACGATGCGTTCGGTCAGCGCCAGATCAACGAATTCCAGACCGAGACCAATCAGTACAAGGTCATTCTGGAGCTCAAGGCGGACCAACGCGGCAAGGCCCAGAGCCTGCAGTACTTCTATCTGCGCTCAGCGCTGAGTGGTGAAATGGTACCGCTCTCGGCCGTCGCCCGAGTGGAGCCGCCCACTCAGGGCCCCTTGTCGATCAGTCACGACGGTCTGTTTCCCGCTGCCAACCTGTCTTTCAATCTGGCGCCAGGCGTTGCGTTGGGCGAAGCCGTGGCGTTGCTCGAACGCACGGAGGCGGAACTGGGCATGCCCGCTGCCATCTCCGGCAGTTTCCAGGGTGCAGCCCAGGCCTTTCAAAGCTCACTGGCCAGCCAACCTTGGCTGATTCTGGCCGCGCTGGTGGCGGTCTATATCATCCTGGGCGTGCTGTACGAAAGCTTCGTCCACCCCCTGACGATCATCTCGACCCTGCCCTCGGCTGGACTCGGTGCCCTGTTGCTGCTATGGCTGTGGGGACAAGATTTCTCGATCATGGGTTTGATCGGCCTGGTCTTGCTGATCGGCATCGTCAAGAAGAACGGCATTCTGATGATCGACTTCGCCCTGCAGGCGCAACGTATCCAAGGACTGCCCCCGCGTGAAGCGATACACAAAGCCTGCCTGACGCGATTTCGCCCGATCATCATGACCACCCTGGCTGCACTGCTGGGTGCGTTGCCGTTGATGTTCGGCTACGGCGCCGGTGCGGAATTGCGCCAGCCGCTGGGTATTGCGGTGGTGGGCGGCCTGCTCATCAGCCAGGTGCTGACGCTGTTCACCACCCCGGTGATCTATCTGCAACTGGAGCGGCTGTTTCACCACACCGACGGTTCGCGGACACCCGCACTGCCTGCCAGCCACTGAACACCACCCATAAAAAAACGCCCGATACGCGGGCGTTCTTCTATTGCTCAAACCTACTCAGCTATGGGCGCGAGCGATATTGCGCAGCGCCTTGATCTCGTCGTGATTGCGTTGCACCCCCTGCTGCTGACGCTCGATGATGGAATGAACATGGGCGGGCAGTGGCTGGGCCAAGGCGTCCTTATAGGCCGCGAGTGCCACATCTTCGCCACGCTCGGCTTCGTTCAAGACCGCTTCTTCATCCTTGCCGGTAAAAATCGATTTGACGTCGACCCAACGGCGGTGCAGGTCGCCGCTCAGGCTGGTCGAGTCTTCAGGGGTACCGCCCAGAGCGATCACTTCGGCTTGCAACTCGCCAGCCGCCTCGGCGCATTCGTGCGCGTGCTTGGTGAACAGCGCCTTGAGCTCGGGGTTCTTGATGTCTTCGGCGCACGTCTTGAAGCCTTCCTGACCGTCTTTGCAGGTTTCGATCAGATTGTTGAGAATCGAAATCACGCTTTTGGTGGGACCATTCATCTTTGTTCAATTCCTGAGAAAATCGGAAACCGGGTTGGGGATGAATGAGCAGGAGCAGGCTTCGTGCCAAATCGCTGTTATTGGTTATTGTCTTATAGATCAGTGGCTTGCGATTAATCAGCCGCCGACCCTACCCTCTTTATGCATGATCGCGAATTATGCGCTCGTGCAGAATGCATGTAACCTTTGTCACCTTGTCCATGAAATGAAACTCGTTGCGAAGACCTGCCCATGAACCCCGAAAAACTCGAATCCCTGGTGACATTTGCAATGCCCTTCGGCAAGTACAAAGGCCGGGTGATTGCCGATCTGCCAGGGCATTATCTGAACTGGTTCGCACGCGAGGGTTTTCCCAAGGGAGAGCTGGGTGGTCTGCTGGCCCTCATGCAGGAAATCGATCACAACGGTTTGTCCGACCTGCTCGATCCGCTGCGTGCCAAACATGGCAAGCCGCGCATTGCCGATGGCCGCTAGGCCCTGTAGGGGGCTTTATTCCAGGCAAAAAAAAGTGCGCCGACCAAGCGCACTGAAGACAGCCATGAAGCGCCTAACGAAGTCTGATCAATCGAGCAGAGCCAGTGCTTGCGCGCTGCACTCCTGAATGCGTGCCCAATCGCGGTTTTCAATCCATTTGCTGTCGAGCATCCACGAGCCGCCCACGCACATCACGTTGGACTGCGCCATGTAGCTGTTGATGTTGCCTGGACCCACGCCGCCGGTTGGGCAGAAGCGTACCTCCGGGAAAGGCCCGCCCAGCGCCTTGATGGCAGCAACACCACCGCTCACCTCGGCCGGGAACAGCTTGAAGCGGCGATACCCCAGCGCGTAGCCCATCATCAATTCGGACGGACTGCTGATACCCGGCAGCAAGGGCAGCGAGCTTTCCACACCGGCCTCGAGCATGTCCTGGGTCACACCGGGGGTGACGGTGAACTGAGAGCCGGCCTGCTCGGTTGCGGCCAGCATTTCCCGAGTCAGTACGGTGCCTGCGCCCACCAGCAGTTCGGGGCGTTGCTCGCGCAGCACCTGAATGGCCTTCAGGCCGAGCGCCGAACGCAGGGTCACTTCCAGCACGGTCAGACCGCCGGCCGCCAGCGCATCAGCGAGCGGCAGAATGTCCTCTTCACGCGCGATAGTGATGACGGGCAGGATTCGCGCACGCGCCGCCAGGGCGTCGATCTGGGCAACCTTGTCGACCATGCGTTGCTGTTGTTCGGTGGTGATCATTGCGGCGGTTCCTTGATTCATTGACACCAGTAGATATCCAGCGCGGAGTGCAGGAAGGCGCGGATCGGCATCTGCGCGACATCGTCGCCAGCCAGTGCGGTGCGCAATGTGCTCAACTTGCTTTCGCCCTGTACCGACAACACCTTGAAGCGGGCCGAGGCCAGCAGCGCGCGGCTCATGCTCAGGCGTTGATGAGGGACGCTGGGCGCCAGCATGGGCCAGCAGCGACGCTCGCTGTCCAGTGCCAGAGCCTGTTCGAGGTTGGGGCTGTCGGGAAACAGCGACGCGGTGTGCCCGTCATCGCCCATGCCCAGTACCAGCACATCGATCGGCGGCAATTGGCCAAGCAGATCATCGGCCACTGCAGCGGCCTCCTCCTGGCTGGAAGTGGTCTGGTACAGACTGACGAAACGAGCCTGCTCCACCGCGCCGACCAACAGGTGGCGCTTGAGCAGACCGGCGTTGCTGTCGGCATGCTCGATGGGCACCCAGCGCTCGTCGGCCAGGGAAATCACTACGCGCGACCAGTCCAGGCTCTGACGCGCCAGGCATTCGAAGAACGCCACCGGACTGCGTCCGCCGGAAACCACCAGGGTCGCCACGTTCTGACGCTCGATGGCCTCGCGCAATTGTTCGGCCACCTTGCCGGCCAAGGCTTCAGCCAACAAGGGAGCGCTCACGCAGTCGTGAACCTTCACCCCTTCGGGGAACTGTAAATCAGATATCGCCATACCAGGATCTCCCATCGCGTGTGATCAGGGCAATCGAGCTCATCGGCCCCCAGGAACCTGCCGCGTACGGCTTGGGGGCATCGCCGGACTTCTTCCAGCCGGCGATCAGCTGATCGCACCACGTCCACGCATATTCGATTTCATCTTTGCGGACAAACAGGTTCTGATTGCCCTGCATGACCTCCAGCAGCAACCGCTCGTACGCATCTGGAATACGCGCACTGCGATAGGTGTCGGAGAAATTCAGTTGCAACGGCCCGCTGCGCAGTTGCATGCCCTTGTCCAGGCCTTGTTCCTTGGTCATCACCCGCAGCGATATGCCTTCGTCCGGTTGCAGGCGGATGATCAGCTTGTTGCTGATCTGCAGGCGCTGCTCGGGAGCGAAGATGTAGTGCGGCGGCTCTTTGAAGTGGATGACGATCTGCGACAGTTTCTGTGGCATGCGCTTGCCGGTGCGTAGGTAGAACGGCACGCCGGCCCAGCGCCAGTTGCGAATGTCGGCGCGCAGCGCGACGAACGTTTCGGTGTCGCTCTGGGTGTTGGAGTTTTCCTCTTCCAGATACCCCGGCACAGGCCGGCCTTCGCTATAGCCCGCGATGTACTGACCCCGGACCACTTGCTGGGTCAGCCCATCGGCAGTGAACGGCGCGAGCGCCTTGAGAACCTTCACTTTCTCGTCGCGGATACTGTCGGCGGACAGATCGGCCGGTGGATCCATGGCGATCAGGCACAGCAGCTGCAACAGGTGGTTCTGGATCATGTCGCGCAGCTGACCGGCCTGGTCGAAATACCCCCAACGGCCTTCGATACCGACCTTTTCCGCCACGGTGATTTCCACGTGGGAAATGTAGTTCTGGTTCCACTGGGTTTCGAACAGGCTGTTGGCGAAGCGCAGGGCAATGAGGTTCTGCACCGTCTCCTTGCCCAGGTAGTGGTCGATTCGGTAGACCCGGTTTTCGGGGAAGTACTGCGCCACGGCGTCGTTGACCCGGCGCGAGGATTCCAGGTCGTGGCCAATCGGTTTTTCCAGCACGGCGCGGGTGCGCTCGGTCAGGCCGACCTTGTGCAGGTTTTCGCAGATGGCGCCGTACACGGCAGCCGGCGTGGCGAAGTAGGCGATCAATTGCTCGGCATCGCCGACTTTCTCGGCCAGTGCAACGTAGGTGTCGGCGTCCAGAAAGTCCACGTGCACGTAGCTCAGACGGGCCAGAAAACGCTGCAGTGATTCAGGCTCAAGCTGCGCCTCGGAAACGAATTTGCGCAGTCCGGCTTCGATGACACCCAGGTGGTGGGCCTCGTCACCGGGTTCGCGAGCCAGCGCGAGAATGCGGGTATCGGCGTGCAGCAACTGCGCGCGATCGAGTTGATACAGCGCTGGAAACAGCTTGCGCAATGCCAAGTCGCCCAAGGCGCCAAAGAGGGCAAAGGTGCATGATCCTGCGGTCATTGAGGGCATGATGTTTGTTCTTCTATCAAGTTGACGTAGAAATACCCTTTTTCAGGGCGCGATTCAAGGCAGAATGTAGTAATAACCACAACATTTGCCCCTTCAAACAGATACGGGTGGTGGCGCACTGCGCCCACCAGTAGGATAAGCCACCCGTGAAGACAGCCTGGCCAGACATGCTCGCTGGCTGCAGTAGACCCAAGGACATACCATGGACCGTGTGCGAAACCTTCTGGAACAGATCCAGAGCCGCCTCGATGAGCTGAACAAGGCCGAACGCAAGGTGGCCGAGATCATTCTGCTCAATCCGCAGCAGGCAACCCGCTTCAGTATTGCCGCCCTGGCGCAAGCCGCCAAGGTCAGCGAGCCGACGGTGAACCGCTTCTGTCGATCCTTCGGCGTCAGTGGCTACCCCGAGCTGAAGCTGCAACTGGCGCAAAGCCTGGCCAGCGGCGCGGCTTATGTCAGTCGCGCGGTGGAAGCCGACGACGATCCTGCAGCCTACACCCAGAAGATTTTCGGCAGCGCCATTGCCTCGTTGGACAGCGCCTGCCAGCAACTCGATCCGGCCTTGGTCAGCCGCGCCGTGGACATGCTGATCCAGGCGCGGCAGATCCATTTCTTCGGCCTCGGCGCATCGGCGCCGGTGGCGCTCGATGCGCAGCACAAGTTCTTCCGCTTCAACCTGGCGGTGTCGGCGCATGCCGATGTCCTCATGCAGCGAATGCTGGCCTCGGTGGCCCACACCGGTGAGCTGTTCGTGATCATTTCCTACACCGGGCGCACTCGCGAACTGGTGGAAGTGGCTCGCCTGGCGCGGGAAAACGGCGCCTCGGTGCTGGGCCTGACCGCCGCGGGCTCGCCCCTGGCCAAGGCCAGCAGTGTCAGTCTGAACATACCCCTGCCAGAAGACACGGATATTTACATGCCGATGACCTCGCGCATCGTGCAACTGACCGTGCTCGATGTGCTGGCCACGGGCATGACGCTACGACGCGGGGTGGATTTCCAGCCGCACCTGAGGAAGATCAAGGAAAGCCTGAATGTCAGCCGCTATCCGGCAGGAGATGGGCTGGACTGAATACGGATCTGTAGGAGCGGCCAGTGGCCGCGAAAAGTGCGCTGCGGTGAAGCAGATGGACTGTGCCCTGGCTTTCGCGGCCGATGACCGCTCCTACGGTGAGCCCGTCACCGGGTAAAAAAACGGGCGACCGAAGTCACCCGTAAAGAGCACACCACAAATCAGAACTTGGACTGAATCTTCAGGCCGGCCACCAGTGCATCGTCCACCTGATTCACGCCGCCCGGGTGCTTGATGTACTGCACGTTGGGCCGCACGGTCAGCCAGTTGGTGACGTGGAACCCGTAGTAGATCTCGGCGTTGTATTCGGTGTCCTGGATCGGCAGGTAGGTGGGGTTGTCGTAGTCGTCGACATTGTTCAGATCGTTGACCAGGCGACGATTCTTGCGTACGTCGTCGTTGACGTGGATGCGGGCGATGCCCACGCCGATGTCATCCTTGGGCCGAGCGTCGAAGGGCCCCATGTAGGTCAGGCCGATCTGCTGGTAGTTGTCGACGAAGTTGGTGTCCTTGTCGTGCACGGTGGCGTTGGCGAAGATGCTCAGACCACGGGCAGCGCTGCCGTTATGGCTGGTCAACTGCTGCTGTGCCACGATCCAGGCGCCATGCTTGCTGCTGTGGGACTTGTAACTGGCGCCGGACACGGCTGCTGCCTGGCCATTGCCGTCTTCATAGACGTCGTCGGCCTTGGCCGTGCTGTAGTAATAGCCCAGACGGTACTCGCCTGGCAGATCGTTGAGCTTGGGCGTCCACACCAGTTCGACCGGCAGGATCATGCCTTTGGTGCCGCTACCGCTAAGCTTGAAGCCGTTGCCGGTTTCCAGGTACGAAGGGTTCTGCTCGAACACACCCACCTGCGCGTACACTTCCGGCGTTATGTTGTACTTGATGCGCAAGGCCCACTGGCTGACCGGCCAGTTGTACCAGATGTTGCCCACCCAGTTGCCGACCTGCGAACCGCAGAAGGCCAGGTTCTGGAAGTCGCACGGGAAGCTGTTGAATTCCTCGCCCGGACCAAATCGACCGATCTTGACGTTGAGTTTGTTGTCGAAATAGCCCTGCTTGTACCACATCTGCGTCAGCCGCCAGGTCTGCCCCCTGCCCCAGACTTCCTGGGAGGAACTCAAGGTCCCGGCACGCGGATCGCCGATCCGGTCGTTGGAAATGTTGCGACCGCTACGTTCGGTAATGGCCAGCTTGAACTCGGCGTCGTTCCAGCCCAGGATCTTTTCCAGGTCCATCTTCACGCCCAGGGCGAACTGGTCGCTGTAGCGTGCGGTGGTGTCGTCGTTGTAGCCACCGTTCAGGTTGCTACCAACCTCCCCCACATACTCCAGCGAAAAATCGTACCCCTTTTCCAGCAACTCGGTACGCGCTCCACCCCAATCGCCGGTCATCCACGGCGACTCTTCGGTGAAGGCGCCGGCGGCGTGCACGCTACCGGCCAGACTCAAGGCGCCAAGCATCGACAATTGGCCGATCAGTCTGGGTTTGTTGATAAGTCTGCTGTTCATCCCGCTTCCTCTTTTATTGTTATTGACGTGTTGTACAGTCTTGCCAATGACAGGCGACAGGCCGCCTGCCGGTATCGCTATTCAGCGTCCTTTGAACTGGGTCACGTTGCCCAAGGGTGCAGCATCTTCCACGGAGCGCGTTGTGCCGAGGCGCTCGCCACTGGCCGCGTCGAAAAGCAGGACCTTGCTCGGGTCCAGCAACAGGTTCAGGGTCGCGCCTGGCGTCGGTGCATCATCCGGCGCCAGTCGGCAGCAGACCTTGGTCTGGTTCACCGTGACGAAGACCAGGGTGTCCGGCCCGGTCGGCTCGGTGATCTGTACTTCGGCGCGCAACACCGGCAACCCCGTGGTCTGTTCGCTCGCCAGGGCGATCTGCTCGGGGCGAATACCGAGGATGATCTCGCGATCTTCTAGCCCTGCGTCGGTGATACCCAGCGGTAGCTCGCAGCGCGCCTGGCCGCTGTCGAGCAACGCCACCAGACGGCCGTCCTGACGCGTCAGGCGCAGAGGGATGAAGTTCATCGGCGGCGAGCCGATGAAGCTGGCCACGAACAGGTTGGCCGGATCGTTGTAGATCTGTTGTGGCGTGCCGAACTGCTGGATGATCCCATCCTTCATGACTGCCACCTTATCGCCCAGGGTCATGGCCTCGATCTGGTCGTGGGTCACGTAGACCGTGGTGGTCTTCAGGCGCTGGTGCATCAGTTTCATTTCAGTGCGCATCTCGACGCGCAGTTTGGCGTCGAGGTTGGACAGCGGTTCGTCGAACAGATAAATCTTCGGCCGACGCGCCAGGGCACGGCCCATCGCCACACGCTGTTGCTGACCACCGGAGAGCTGACCCGGTTTGCGGTTGAGCAGGTGTTCGATCTGCAGCAGCTTGGCCACGCGCGCGACTTCTTCATCGATCGCCGACTGCGGCATCTTGCGGATTTTCAAGCCAAATTCGATGTTCTCGCGCACGCTCATGGTCGGGTACAGCGCGTAGGACTGGAACACCATGGCGATGTCACGATCCTTCGGGCTCATGCCACTGACGTCCTGATCACCAATCATGATCGCGCCGCCGGTGATGCTTTCCAGACCGGCGATGCAGTTCATCAGGGTCGACTTGCCGCACCCCGACGGGCCGACGAGGATCAGGAACTCCCCGTCCTTGATCGACAGTTCGATGTTCTTCAGCGTGTCCGGCAGGCCGGGACCGTAGGTCTTGTTGACGTTGCGAAGTTCGAGCGTAGCCATGATTACCCCTTGACTGCGCCGGCTGTCAGCCCGCGCACGAAATACTTGCCTGCGACCACATAGACCAGCAGGGTCGGCAAACCGGCGATCATCGCCGCCGCCATGTCCACGTTGTATTCCTTGGCGCCGGTGCTGGTGTTGACCAGGTTGTTCAGCGCCACCGTGATCGGTTGCGAATCACCGCTGGAGAACACCACACCGAACAGGAAGTCGTTCCAGATCTGGGTGAATTGCCAGATCAGGCACACCATGATGATCGGCGTCGACATCGGCAGAATGATGCGGCGGAAAATCGTGAAGAAACCCGCGCCGTCCAGACGTGCGGCTTTAACCAGCGCGTCGGGAATGCTCACGTAGTAGTTACGGAAAAACAGCGTGGTGAACGCCAGACCGTAAACCACGTGGACAAGCACCAGGCCGGTGGTAGTACTCGCCAGCCCGATCTTGCCGAGCGTGAACGAGGCCGGCAGCAGCACCGTCTGGAACGGCAGGAAGCAGCCGAACAACAGCAGACCGAAGAACAACTGCGAACCGCGGAAGCGCCACATCGACAGCACGTAGCCGTTCAGTGCCCCGATGGCGGTAGAGATGATCACAGCCGGTACGGTGATCTTGATCGAGTTCCAGAAGTAACCGTCAACCGTGGCCCAGGCCTTGACCCAGCCGATGCCGCTGACCACGGTCGGCCAGCTCAGCAGGTTGCCAGTGCTGATGTCTTCCGGGGTCTTGAAGCTGGTCAGCAACATGACCACCAGCGGCACCAGATAAAGCAATACGGCGAGGATCAGCACTGCATAGATCGCGATGCGACTCAGGCTCATGGCGGGTTTGGCTGCGAGATCAGTCATTGCGCTTGGTCCTCAGCTCGGAATACAGGTAAGGCACGATGATCGCGAGGATCGCACCGAGCATCAGAATCGCACTGGCCGAGCCCATGCCCATCTGGCCGCGACTGAAGGTGAAGGAATACATGAACATCGCTGGCAGGTCGGAGGAGTAACCCGGACCACCGGCGGTCATCGCCGCGACCAGGTCGAAACTCTTGATGGCGATGTGCGCCAGAATCATCACCGCACTGAAGAACACCGGACGCAGACTCGGCAGCACCACTTTCCAGTAGATCGTCGGCATGCTTGCGCCATCGATCTGCGCGGCACGAATGATCGATTGATCGACACCACGCAGGCCAGCGAGGAACATCGCCATGATAAAGCCCGAGGCTTGCCACACCGCCGCGATCACAAGGCAGTAGACCACACGATCGGGGTCGATCAGCCAGTCGAGACGGAAGCCTTCCCAGCCCCAGTCACGCAGCAATTTGTCCAGGCCCATGCCCGGGTTGAGCAGCCATTTCCACGCGGTACCGGTGACGATCATCGAAAGTGCCATCGGGTACAGGTAAATGGTTCGGATAAAGCCTTCGCGACGGATGCGCTGGTCGAGGAACACCGCCAGCAACACACCGATCACCAGCGTGATGCCGATGAACATGCCACCGAACACGGCGAGGTTCTTGCTCGCGACCCACCAGCGGTCGTTGTCGAACAACCGCGCGTACTGCGCAAGGCCCGCCCACTTGTAGGTCGGCAGGAACGTCGACGTGGTGAACGACAGCACGAACGTCCACAGGATGTAGCCATAGAAGCCCACCAGTACGATGAACATGCTCGGCGCCAGCACCAGTTTTGGCAGCCAGCGTTGCAATGCATCGAACGGCGAGGCTTTGCTGAACGCAGCAACAGAGCTCATGGGGAAATCCATCGAGAAAGAAAAGGGCAGCTACGCTACAAGTTTCAAGCTGCAAGATAAGCAGGGCAGTGCTCTGACTTGCAGCTTGCAGCTTGCCGCTACGGCTTATTTGGAAGACTTGACCGCTGCGCCGAGCTTCTTGGCAGTGTCGGCCGGGTCGGCCTTCGGGTCGTTGATGTAGTTGGTCACGACATCGAAGAACGCGCCTTGCACGGCCAGCGTGGTCGCCATGTTGTGCGCCATGCTCGGTTGCAGGCCGCCGGACTTGGCGTCCGCCAGGAAGTCCTTTGCAGCGGTCTGTGCGCAGGAATCGAAACCGAGTTGCTCCATGTTGTTCAACATGTCGTTGCGAACGGGGATCGAGCCTTTGTTGATGCTGAAGACTTTCTGGAAGTTCTCACCCAGCACGACTTTGGCGATGTCCTGCTGACCGGCCGCAGTGCCTGCGTCCTTCTGCTTGAACACGGCCAGCGAGTCGATGTTGTAGGTGAACGCCTTGTCGGTGCCCGGGAAGGCCATGCACTCATAGTCCTTGCCAGCGACTTTCTTGGCGGCGGTCCATTCGGACTTGGCCCAGTCACCCATGATCTGCATGCCGGCCTTGCCGTTGATGACTTTGGCCGCTTCCAGGTTCCAGTCCTGACCTTTGCCGTCGGCGTCCATGTAGGTCGCGACTTTCTTCAACTCGGTCAGCGCCTTGACCATTTCCGGGCCAGTCAGCGCAGCGTTGTCCAGGTCGACCAGGGCCTTTTTGTAACCATCGACACCCATGACCGAAAGCACTACCGCTTCGAACACGGTGCTGTCCTGCCAAGGCTGACCACCATGGGCCAGAGGGATGAAACCTGCAGCCTTGAGCTTGTCGCCCGCGGCGTAGAATTCTTCGAGAGTGGTCGGGTTCTTGGTGATACCGGCTTTCTTGAACACTTCCGGGTTGATCCACAGCCAGTTCACGCGGTGAATATTCACCGGCACGGCGACGTAATCACCGTCGTACTTCACGGTATCGGAGACTTTCTTGTCGAGCAGACTGTCCCACTTTTCCGACTTGGCGACGTCTTTCAGCACGTCGGTGTCGAGCAGGCCGGTCGACGCCCATTCCTGGATGTCCGGGCCTTTGATCTGGGCTACACCAGGCGGGTTGCCGGCCACGGCGCGGCTCTTGAGCACGGTCATTGCAGTCGAACCGCCGCCACCGGCTACGGCCCCGTCTTTCCAGGTGAAGCCATCTTTCTCGACCTGCGCCTTGAGCACGTCGACCGCCGCTTTTTCACCGCCTGACGTCCACCAATGGACCACTTCCACCGAACCTTTGGAATCGGCAGCCATGGCACTGAGCGGGAACAGGGAGGCGAAGGAAACGACGAGGGCGAGGCGAGAGAGCTTGTTCATGGGACTTCCTTTTTTGTTGTTATGCAGAGGCAAGTCTGATGCTTGCGTTGCGTGAGAGTGTAAACACCGCCAAGTAGGGTGCAGGTAACGAAGGGATAGGGAAATGTCACAGACTGGTGACATTCATGATCGCCAGGCCAGTCGGTGTGCAGAAACACGCGGACCGCTCACACCGTCTTGCGCGGCAAGACCAATGTCACCCGCAAACCACCGGCCGGAAGATTCTGCAACGTCACCTCGCCACCGTGGCTATGGGCGATGTTGCGCGCGATGCCCAGCCCCAGCCCATAGCCCTGCTGGGTGCCGGCCAGGCGAAAGTGCGGTTCGAAGACCTTCTGCAACCGTTGCTCGGGTACACCGGGACCTTCATCGTCGACGTACAGCACGAAGGCCTGCGCATCGTCGTGGATGGACAGGTGCGCGCGGTCACCGTACTTCAGGGCGTTGTCGATCAGGTTGCCGATGCAGCGCTTGATGGCCAGCGGCTTGCCGGCGTAGGGTCGGCGCGCCTGGCCTTCCAGGGTCACACGGCCATTGCCGTGCGGCGCCAGATAGGGTTCCACCAGACAGTCGAGGACCTGATCGAGATCGACCCGCTCGATGTTCTCGTGGATGTCGGTGTCTTTCACGCATTGCAGTGCACCCTTGACCAGCAATTCCAGCTCGTCCAGGTCGCGACCGAACTTGGCCTCCAGGGTGGGATCGTCGAGCAGTTCGACGCGCAGCCGCAAACGGGTGATGGGCGTTCGCAAGTCATGGGAGATGGCACTGAACAACTGGCTGCGTTCGGTCAGGTAGCGGCTGATGCGCTCGCGCATGGCATTCAGCGCCCGCGCCACTTCCACCACCTCGCTGCCGCCTCCGTCCATGGGCGGCTGGTTGTTGACCTCGCCCAAGGACAACTCGCGCGCGGCGCGAGCCAGACGTTTGAGAGGGCGACTCTGCCAGTGCACCAGCACGCCGATGAACAGCAGCAGGAAACCGCTGGTGAGGGCGATGAACCAGATCTGCTGGGCCGGCAGTCCCTCTTCTTCCAGGGTCGTGTAGGGTTCGGGCAACAGTGAAGCGATGTACAGCCATTCGCTCGGCCCCAGGCGGATCTGGGTGACCAGCACCGGTGGATTCACCGGCTCCAGGGTCAGGGCGTAGTGCGCCCAGGAACGCGGCAGTTCGTCCAGCTTCAGGCCGCTGTTGAAGATGCGCAGATCATCGGGACTGACGAAGGTCACCGATATATCCACGTCGCTGCCCAGCTGGGATCTGAGGACCGCAGACACCGCCTCGATCACTGCGGTCTTGCGTGCGGTCGGTTCAAGCAATTGCATGCCCAGGGGCTTGTCATTGAGCGAAACGAAAAAGCGCGTACCGCCCATGCTGCGCAGTTGATCCAGCACCAGCGGCCGATAGGCTAGTGGCAGCGAACGAAAATAACTGACGCTGGCCGCCATCGAATGCGCCAGGCTGCGCGCGCTGGTGACCAGTCCTTCGAGCTGGGTGGCCCGCAGCTGTGACAGCCAGATCACGCTGGACAACCCCTGCGCCAGCAGCACCGCCAGCAGTGTCAGCAAGAGCATGCGGCCCAGCAGAGAGCGTGGTTTAAACAGGCGCAACGTGGGCCGCCAGCAGGTAGCCGCTACCGCGCACCGTGCGGATCAAACGGGGCGGTTTGTCGTTGTCGCGCAGGCGTTGGCGCAGACGGCTGACCGCCATGTCGACGATGCGGTCCAGAGGCATCGGCTCGCGCCCGCGTGTGGCGTTGCCGATGGTGTCGCGGTCGAGAATCTGCTGGGGATGATCGAGAAACAGTTTGAGTAAGGCGAAGTCGGCACCGGAGAGGAACACTTCCTCGCCATCGGTGTGAAACAACCGGTGGCTCACGGTATCGAGCCGCCACTCGTCGAAGCCGAGCACCTCGCCGCTGCGCTCGCTGGCGAACTGGCTGCGCCGCAGCAGCGCCTTGATGCGTGCCTGCAGCTCGCGTGGGCTGAACGGTTTGCCCAGATAGTCATCGGCGCCCAATTCGAGACCGATTACCCGGTCCGCTTCATCGGAGCTGGCCGTCAGCATGATGATCGGCACCTGAGCCATGCGTGGATGCTGGCGGATCCAGCGGCACAGGCTGAAGCCGTCTTCGTCGGGCAGCATGACGTCGAGAATCACCAGGTCGGTGCCGACCTCGGCGCTCAGGGCTTCGCGAAAGCCCGCGCCGTTGGCCGTGGTGCGCACGGCAAAGCCGGCGCGGCTCAGGTAGGTGTCCAGCAGTTCGCGGATTTCCTGATCGTCATCGACCAGCAGGATCGATTTGCCGACAGTGCTCACGTGGGCGTCCTTGTTGTCATTGCCGGGTCGATACGCCCGGCTTTTTTCAAGGGCTGATTAAACGCTCAAGCTTGCGCCTGTTGCAAGGCCACGCCAGCGCCCAGCAGTCCGGAGAACTCGGCCGTGACCACCCACACGGGAATGCCCTTGAAGTAATCGCTCATGCAGCCCTTGTCGGCGAAGCTCTGGGCGAAACCGCTCTGCATGAAGATATCCAGGAAGCGCGGGATCACGCCGCCGACGATGTACACACCGCCGCGACCGCCCACGGTCAGCACATTGTTGCCCGCCACCCGGCCGAGAAAGCGACAGAATTGCTCCAGGGTTTCGCGGGCGACGGGATCGCCGGCCAGACCGGCTTCGGTGACTTGCGCAGGTGAGTCGCAGGATGGTTCGTGGCCGTCCACTTCGCACACAGTTTGATACAACCTCAACAAGCCGCCACCGCTCAGAATCGTTTCGGCACTGACGTGACCGATCTGTGCTTCGATGTGCGCCCGCAGTTGAGCTTCGCGGGGGCTGCCGACGGGCAGGTCGACATGGCCGCCCTCTCCCGGCAGCGCCATCCAGCCGTTGCGCAGGCCGATCAAGGTGCCCACGCCCAGGCCGGTGCCCGGACCGATGACCACGGCCGGACGTGCAGGGTCGGCCTCCCCTTCGCACACCAGCTGATACTCGTCGGGCTGCAGGCGGGTCATGCCCAAGGCCATGGCCGTGAAGTCGTTGATCAGCAGCAGGTGGCCCACCTGCAGGGTCTGGCAGAACGCCTTGCGGCTCAGGCGCCAATGGCTGTTGGTGAAGCGAAATTCGTCACCGTCCACCGGGCCGGCCACCGCCAGGCACGCGGCGCCGATATCGCCTTTCTGCAGTTTGAGGTCGGCCATGTACACGCCGATGGCGTGCTCGGGGCTGGTGTAGTCCGCCGTCGCGAAGACCCGGACCGAATGCAATGCGTCATTCTCCCAGATGGCGAAACGTGCGTTGGTACCGCCAATATCGCCAATGAGGGCGAGTGTCATCGCAAAATCTCCAACCCCGAAGTGAAGGCACTGGCGCCTTGCTCGGCCGAGCTGAAGGCCTGGCGCATGAACCCGAACAGTTCACGCCCGCAACCTACGCCATTGGCCAAGGTGCCGACCGCCGGGGTGCGGCTGGCCAGCGTCTGGGCATCGACGCGCACCTGCAAGGTACCCTCGACACCGTCGACCCGGATGATATCGCCATCGCGCACCAAGGCCAACGGTCCGCCACTGGCCGCTTCGGGGCTGACGTGAATCGCGGCGGGAATCTTGCCGGACGCGCCGGACATGCGCCCGTCGGTAACCAGCGCGACCTTGAAGCCGCGGTCCTGCAGCACGCCAAGAAATGGCGTCATCTTGTGCAGTTCCGGCATGCCGTTGGAGCGCGGGCCCTGGAAGCGCATGACAGCGACGAAATCCTTTTCCAGTTCGCCGGCCTTGAACGCATCGGCCAGTTCCTGCTGGTCCTGGAACACGCGGCAGGGCGCCTCCACCACCTGATTCTCCAGAGCCACGGCAGACACTTTCATGACGCCACGGCCCAGGTTGCCTTCCATCACACGCAATCCGCCCTCGGCCGAAAACGGGCGTGCCACCGGGCGCAGGATGCTCTCGTCGAGGCTCGCCACGGGCCCTTCGCGCCAGACCAGACGACCGTCTTCCAGGAACGGCTCGCGGGTATAGCGGCTCAGACCGTGGCCGGCCACTGTGTTGACATCCTCGTGCAACAGGCCTGCACCGAGCAGCTCGCGAATCAGGAACGCCATGCCGCCAGCGGCCTGGAAATGGTTGATGTCGGCCTTGCCGTTCGGGTAGACGTTGGACAGGGTGGGCACGACCTCGGAAAGGTCGGCCATGTCCTGCCAGGTCAGGATGATGCCTGCTGCCATGGCGATCGCCGGCATGTGCAGGGTGTGGTTGGTCGAACCGCCCGTGGCGTGCAGGGCGACGATCGAATTCACCAGTGACTTTTCATCGACGATGCGACCGATGGGCGTGAACTCGCCATTGGCTTTGGTCAGGCGCGTCACCTGATGAGCCGCTTCATGGGTCAGCGCGTCGCGCAGCGGCGTATTGGGGTTGACGAACGAGGCGCCCGGCAGGTGCAGGCCGAGCACCTCCATGAGCAGCTGATTGGTGTTGGCCGTGCCATAGAAGGTGCAGGTGCCCGGACTGTGGTAGGACTTCATCTCCGATTCGAGCAATTCCTCACGGCTGGCCTTGCCCTCGGCATAGCGCTGCCGGACATCGGCCTTTTCCTTGTTGGAAATGCCCGACGGCATCGGTCCGCCAGGGACGAAGATCATGGGCAGATGGCCAAAGCGCAGGGCTCCCATCATCAAGCCCGGCACGATCTTGTCGCAGATGCCGAGCATCAGCGCAGCGTCGAACATGTTGTGCGACAGCGCCACGGCTGTGGACAGCGCAATGGTCTCGCGGCTGGCCAGGCTCAGCTCCATGCCGGGCTCACCCTGGGTCACGCCATCGCACATGGCGGGCACGCCGCCGGCGAACTGGCCGACCGAGCCGATTTCACGCAGAGCCTGCTTGAGCTGTTCGGGGTAGGTTTCGTAGGGCTGATGCGCCGAGAGCATGTCGTTATATGACGAAACAATTGCGATGTTGGTCGCGTTCATCATGCGCAGTTGGTGCTTGTCTTCGGTGCCGCACCCCGCTACTCCATGGGCAAAGTTCGCACACTGCAGCTTGCCCCGCATGGGGCCGTCGCTGGCAGCGCTGTCGATCAGTTGCAGGTAGTGCTCGCGGGTAGCTTGGCTACGCGCGATCAGCCGTTGGGTGACCTCAAGGACGCGGGGATGCATGTGAAGAACTCCAGGCTTTGGGGGCGACCTCTGCAACACTCTGTCCGAACTACGACCTGTGCCAGGGCTCAAAGCCCTGCAGGCAGAATCGATGTGAAGGAAGGGTTGTACCGGTCACTCGTTGTAGATAGAACAAAATATTGCCACTAAAAAGGCTTGTTTTCTATTTCTATGCGAATAATCTTGTAATTCCAACAACAAAACAGATTACGTGACCTGCTTGCCCGGACCTGATCCAAGGGGAATCACCCAATCTGATTACAGGAATCACTCATGACCATTCGCATAGCAATCAACGGTTTTGGCCGCATCGGCCGCAATGTCCTGCGGGCACTCTATACCCAAGGCTACCGCCAGGACCTGCAAGTCGTCGCCATCAACGACCTGGGCGACAGCGCGATCAACGCCCACCTGCTCAAGTACGACACGGTGCATGGCACCTTCGACGGCACGGTGGAGCACGACAAGGAAGGCCTGACGGTCAATGGCGATCGCATCTCGGTGAGCGCGATCCGCAACCCGGCCGAGCTGCCGTGGAAGGCCGAGAACATCGACGTGGTGTTCGAATGCACCGGCCTGTTCACCGACCGCGAGAAGGCCGCGGCGCACCTGACCGCCGGCGCGCGCAAGGTGATCATCTCGGCCCCGGCCAAGGGCGCCGACGCCACGGTGGTCT
The DNA here is from genome assembly GCF_002438365.1 of Pseudomonas sp. UBA6276. Classification (NCBI taxonomy): domain Bacteria; kingdom Pseudomonadati; phylum Pseudomonadota; class Gammaproteobacteria; order Pseudomonadales; family Pseudomonadaceae; genus Pseudomonas; species Pseudomonas sp. UBA6276. The sequence continues at coordinate 14,462 of NZ_DJUS01000081.1, read as the reverse complement.
ATGGCGTCAACCATGAAGTGCTGCGCCAGTCCCACGAGGTGATCTCCAACGCCTCGTGCACCACCAACTGCCTGGCGCCGGTTGCCCAGGTGCTGCACCGCGAGCTGGGCATCGAGCAGGGTCTGATGACCACGATCCATGCCTACACCAACGACCAGAACCTGATCGACGTGTACCACAGCGACCCCTACCGCGCGCGCTCGGCCACCCAGTCGATGATCCCCAGCAAGACCGGTGCTGCCGAGGCAGTGGGCCTGGTGCTGCCCGAACTTGCCGGCAAGCTGACCGGCATGGCGGTGCGCGTCCCGGTGATCAACGTATCGCTGGTCGACCTGACCTTGAACCTGTCGCGCGAAGTCAGCCGTGACGAGATCAACGCGCTGATGCAGGCGGCGGCCGAACAGTCCAAGGTGCTGGGTTACAACACTCTGCCGCTGGTCTCGACCGACTTTAACCACAACCCGCTGTCGTCGATCTTCGATGCCAACCACACCAAGGTCAACGGCAAGCTGGTCAAGGTCATGGCCTGGTACGACAACGAGTGGGGCTTCTCGAACCGCATGCTCGACAACTGCCTGGCGCTGATCAACGCCAAGTAAGGCCCTATGGCGGCTGGATACGGTAGATGCCGTCTCCAGCCGCGATACCTCTTGCAAAGATCGCGACTTGACTAGATGAGCAGATGAGAAGCATTATCATCTGCTGCTTTCCGGTCGGGCACTTCCGTGAGTCAATCACGCTTCAATTCTGTTTTCCTATCCCAACGCTTGAGTCTGCTGCGCACCCTTCAGCGCATGGTACGCAACCCCAGCACCGCCGAAGACCTGCTTCAGGAAACCTACCTGAGGGTCAACCGTGCCCTGGGCGAGCGACCCATCGAGCACCTCGAACCTTTCGTGTTCCAGACAGCGCGCAATCTGGCACTGGATTATCTGCGCTCACGGCGGGTGCAGGAGCGGACCATGGTCGAAGATGTGCCCCTCGACGTGCTACAAAGCATTGCAGCAGCGAGCAGCACTCCAGATGAGGCGGCTCATGCCGAGCGCCTGCTGGCCAGGCTGACCCTGAGCCTTGGCCGACTGACGCCGCGCCAGCAGCGCATTTTCATATTGAGCCGAGTGCATGGCAGCAGTTATGTAGAGATTGCCCAGGACCTGGACGTCTCGGCAAGCACCGTACAGAAGGAATTGAAATTGATCATGGCGATCTGCATCGGCGTCGCACAGCGCCTGGAGCAACACCCGTGAACCGGCAGCATTCACCAGAACAGGCGCCATTGACGCCCGTCATGGAGCAAGCCATCGATTGGCTGATCGTTCAGCCCTGCGCCGACCCCGCCGAGCAAAGGGCATTCGAGGCCTGGCTGCTGGCCGATCCCGAACATGCCGCTGCGTTCGAGCAAGCCCGCGCCGTATGGCACGGGGCGCCGGTGCAGGACGCCGCCGTGGCCCTGCAAACGCAGCGCCGAACGCCGCCGTGGCGGCGGCATTGGAAACCTCTCGCCACCGCCGCGATGCTGGTGGTCGGTGTACTCAATTTCACCCAGCTGCCGCTGCGCGTACAGGCCGCTCATCTGACCCAGGTCGGCGAACGCCAGCACTTGGAACTGGAGGACGGCTCCAAGGTGCTGCTCAACACCGATTCGGCCTTTTCCAGCCGAATCGACACCCGCCAACGCAACGCGCGCCTGTACGAAGGCGAAGCGTTTTTCGAGGTGCCGCCCAGCCGCCAACAACCGTTGCAGGTGCGAGCCGGCCCGGTGCGTGCCGATGTGCTCGACAGCGCCTTCGCCGTGAGCTACCACGATGGCCAGGCGCAAGTGCGGGTGCAGCGCGGCAACGTCGACCTCAGCGCCAGCCATGACGAGAAGGTCCGCCTGAACGCCGGCGACAGTATCCGCATCGGCCCCAAGGGGTTCGGCACGCGCGAGCGGCTCGATCCGCAGAAGGATCTGGCCTGGGTCCAGGGCCGGCTGATCTTCGAGAACCGCCCCATGGGCGAGGTGCTCGCCGAACTGCGGCGCTATTACCCGGGGTGGATCATCAACACCGACAAGAAGCTCGAGCAGGTGGCGGTGACCGGCAATTACCGCCTGGACAATCCGCTCGATGTAGTTCGCTCGCTGGCCCAGGTAACGTCGGCGCAGGTGCGGGAGTTTCCGGCGCTGGTCATCCTGAACTGACAGACACGTCACTCTCATGAACCAACAACCTGCATAACCCGCATAATTATTTTTACGCTGTAGCGCTTCCCCATCCGTCTAGTCATAGCCAATGCAACTGATTCGCATTCGAATCAGCGACACTATAACGACACGCGACAGGGAGCGCTTTCGATGCCCACAGGTTTCACTCGTCCAACGTTCCACCACTCGGTGCTCGCCGTTGCCCTGCTGCTGGCCGCCGTGCCTGCCGTGGGCAGCGCTGCGGAGCCGACACCAAGCAGCGCCCGCAACAGTGTCAGTCACTCCTTCAGCATCGCCCAGCAACCGCTGACGTCGGCCTTGAACGGCTTCAGCTCCACGACGGGATGGCAAGTCGGATTGCCCGCCGAGCTCGCTCGGGACGTTGTCTCACCCGGCGCACGTGGCAACCTGACGCCGGAACAGGCACTGGATCGGCTGCTCGCCGGAACAGCGCTGCGCTACCGGAAAATCAGCGCCAACAATGTCGTGCTCGAGCGCAGTCCGCCGGGTGCCGTGATCGCCCTGCAACAGATGACCGTCAGCGCCACCCGCCAGGAACAGAGCGCCGACAGCGTACCAAGCACCGTCAGCGTGCAGGGCCGCACGCAGCTGGACCGTGACAACGTCAACACGATTCAGGATGTGGTGCGCTACGAACCGGGCGTTTCCGCGGGCGGCACCGGCCTGCGCAGTGGCATCACCGGCTACAACATTCGCGGCATCGATGGCGACCGCATCCTCACCCAGGTCGATGGCGTCGAAGTGCCGGACAGCTTCTTCAACGGCCCCTATGCGCAAACCGAGCGCAATTACGTCGACCCGGAAATCGTCAAGCGCGTGGAAATCCTGCGCGGGCCGGCTTCGTCTTTGTACGGCAGCAGTGCCATCGGCGGGGTGGTCAGCTACTACACCCTGGACCCGGAAGACATCATCAAGCCGGGCAAGGACATCGGCGCGCGCCTGAAGACCGGCTACAGCTCGGCAGACGAGAGCTGGCTGAACTCGGCCACCGTGGCCGGCCGTACGGGTGACTTCGACGCCTTGCTGCATTTGAGCCAGCGCAACGGGCATGAAACCGAGTCCCACGGTGATCACGACACCACTGGCCTGAGCCGCACCGCGGCCGACCCCAAGGATGTGCGCTCCACCAACGTTCTGGCCAAGCTGGGCTGGAACTACGCCGACGACGCTCGGTTCGGGCTCACCTATGAAAAGTACAAGGACGACCGTGATGTCGACCTGAAAAGCGCCTATGGCGGCCCGTATGCCAATGGCAGCCCGCTGAATTTCTATCGATCGCGCGGTGGCAATGACACGGTCACCCGCGAGCGCTTCGGCTTGAACCACGACTTCGGCCTGGACAGCGTCGTGGCCGATCACATCAAGTGGAGCCTGAACTACCAGATCGCCAAGACCGACCAGCACACCGAAGAGCACTATGTCGTTCCGCGCGCACGCGATGTGCTGCGAACGCGTGACACCCTGTACAAAGAGCGCCAGTGGGTGTTCGACCTGCAACTGGACAAGGCCTTTCAGGTGGGACAAACCGATCACCTGCTGACCTACGGCACGAACATCCGCCAGCAGAAGGTCACCGGCTCGCGCAGCGGCTACGGGACCTGCCTGACCGTGATGGGCAGCTGCCGAGCCATCGGCGCCGACAGTTCGACCGATCGCCTGGTCAAGTCCAGCGACTTCCCCGACCCGACCATCAACACCTACAGCCTGTTCGCCCAGGACGAGATCCGCTGGAACCAGTGGACCTTTCTGCCCAGCGCGCGCTATGACTACACCCAGCTCAAGCCCCGCCTGACCGATGAATTCCTGCGCACGGTCAACCCCACAGGTGAATACACCGTGACCGACAGCGAGCGGAACTGGCACCGGTTGTCGCCCAAGCTGGGCGTGACCTACGACTTCGATGACCACTACACCTGGTATGGGCAGTATGCCGAAGGCTTTCGCACGCCCTCGGCCAAGGCGCTGTACGGTCGCTTCGAAAACCTGGGCGCAGGCTATACCGTTCAGCCCAATCCGGACCTGGATCCAGAGAAAAGCAGAAGCTATGAAACCGGTCTGCGCGGCAAATTCGAAGCAGGCACCTTCGACATTGCGGTGTTCTACAACCAGTATCGCGATTTCATCAATGAGGATGCGGTCACCCCCGGGGCGACGTCCACAGTGTTCCAGAGCAACAACATCAAGCACGCCACCATCAAGGGCGTCGAGCTCAAGGGCCGCTTGAACCTGGACAACTTCGGCGCGCCGCAAGGTTTCTACAGCCAAGGCGCCATCGCCTACGCCCATGGCAAGAACGAAGACAACGGCCAACCGATCAACAGCGTCAATCCGCTCAAGGGTGTCTTCGGCCTGGGCTACGAGCAGCAGCAGTACGGTGGCCTGCTCAGTTGGACGCTGGTCAAGCGGCAGAACCGCGTGGACAGCAGCGCGTTCAAGTCGCCGGACGGCAGTGGTGTGTTCAAAACGCCTGGCTTCGGCATCCTCGACCTGGCCGGTTACTACAAAGTCACCGACGACGTCACCGTCAACGCCGGCCTGTACAACCTTACCGACAAGAAATACTGGCTATGGGACGACGTACGCAGCTATGACGGCGTGGGCGAAGCGGCAGTGACATCACCCGCCAACCTCGACCGCCTCACGGCTCCCGGTCGTAATTTCGCGATCAATCTGGTTTGGGACATCTGATAATGGCACTGTAGGGGCAGATAACCGCTGCCCCTGTGGTGGGATTTTTTTACGGTCCGCTGTGAGTCGATTCGTCTCGTCTACACAGCACCGCATTTTTCAAGGAACTCACAATGACCGTCACCGAGCACCCTCAGGACCACGCCCCGCTGCGCTCCGCCCGCTTGCGCGCGATCAGCCAGGCGTTGCACGACAGCCTGGAAAATACCGTGGCCCGCTACGCCCCTTTCGATACGCCGGAAAGCTATGGGCGCTTTCTGCAGATGCAGTACCTGTTCCAGTCGGAGCTGCAGCACCTGTACAACGATCCCGCCCTGATCGCCTTGTTTCCCGACCTGCCGGGGCGCTGCCGCGCAGAGGCGGCCAAGGCCGACCTGATCGATCTGGGCGTGGCCATTCCGCAACCTGTTCCGGGCGCCCTCAGCGAGCCCAGCCTGGCGACGGCGCTGACCTGGATTCGTGTCTCCGAAGGGTCTAAACTCGGCGCCGCTATCCTGATCAAGCGGGCCAACGCCCTGGGCTACACGGAGAGTTTCGGTGCTCGTCATCTGGCCGAACCCGAAGGCGGACGCGGCAAGGGCTGGAAAGCCTTCAACGCAATCTTCGATGCCCTGCCCTTCAGCCCGAGCGAAGAAGCGGAAGCCGACCAGGCGGCCAACGACGCGTTCGCGCGCTTGCAGGTGCTGCTGCAACACACCTACGCCGATCATCGGGACACGGCGCCGGCTTGAAACCCGACTGTATGGAACTCATGGACAACCCTCGCCCGCTCCCCTCAAAGATGGCCCGCGTGCTTTACGGCCTGCTGGCCTATACCAGCCTGATAATCGGGCTGATCGCGATCGTGGTGCCGGGGTTGCCCACCACCGAGTTCATCCTGCTGGCTGCGTGGGCGGCAACCAAAAGCTCGCCGCGGCTCAGCGCCTGGCTGGAGAACCACAAGTTGTTCGGCCCCATGCTGCACAACTGGCGCAATGGCAAGGTAATTACCCGCCGGACCAAGGTCAGCGCCACTGTCAGCATGGTGATCTGCTCGCTGGTGATGTGGTTCACCCTCAAGCAACACTGGCCGGTCTACGCCGCCATCGCTGGCATGGTGCTGGTCAACCTGTGGATCTGGTCACGACCCGAACGCGTCACTGCCGAGCGCTGACCCACAGCCTCGGCCCTACAGCTTTGAGCCATGGCAAGGCATACTGCCTGCCTCCGCTGTCCAGAATGCACGAAACCCATGCGTATCCACGTCAGCTTCATCGACCGTGTCGGCATCACCCAGGAAGTGCTGGCATTGCTTGGTGCCCGCAATCTCAACCTCGATGCCGTCGAGATGGTCCCACCCAACGTCTACATCGATGCGCCGACGCTCAGCCCGCTGGTCCTGGAAGAGCTGCACGATGCCCTGTTCCGGGTAAAGGGTGTGGAAGACGTGCGTGTGGTCGACATCCTGCCCGGACAGCGCCGGCATCTGCAGCTCGAAGCCCTGCTGGCCGCCATGGCCGATCCGGTGCTGGCGCTGGACAGTGCTGGCAATGTTCTGCTGGCCAACCCGGCCTTGGTCGAGCTGTATGGTCGCGAGCCGGACGGGCAGTCGGTGGCCGATCTGTTCGCCGATCCGGCCCTGCTCGGTTCCCTGTTGGAACAGGGGTTCCGACTGCCACTGCGCGAGGTCAACCTGAATGGCCAGACGCTGCTGCTCGATGCCACACCCATCACCGACGCAGGTGCCTTGCTGACGCTGTACCCGCCCAACCGCATGGGTGAACGGCTGGCCGCCCTGCACCACGACCATGCCGAGGGATTCGATTCGCTGCTGGGTGACTCTGCACCCATTCGTGCGCTGAAAGCTCGGGCGCAGCGCGTCGCGGCTCTGGATGCGCCTTTATTGATCCAGGGCGAAACCGGCACCGGCAAGGAACTGGTGGCACGTGCCTGCCATGCCGTCAGCGCGCGCCACGGGGCGCCGTTCCTGGCTCTCAATTGTGCCGCGTTGCCGGAGAACCTCGCCGAGAGCGAGCTGTTCGGCTACGCCCCCGGCGCCTTCACGGGTGCCCAGCGAGGCGGCAAGCCGGGGCTGATGGAGTTGGCCCACCAGGGCACGGTGTTCCTCGATGAAATCGGTGAAATGTCGCCGTACGTGCAAGCCAAGCTGCTGCGTTTTCTCAACGACGGCAGCTTTCGCCGGGTCGGCGGCGACCGCGAGGTCAAGGTCAATGTGCGCATCCTCAGCGCCACCCACCGCAATCTGGAGCAGATGGTGGCCGAAGGGGCGTTTCGGGAAGACTTGTTCTACCGTCTCAACGTGCTCAACCTGAATGTGCCGCCGCTGCGCGAGCGCGGGGAGGACATCCTGTTGCTGGCGCGTTATTTCATGCAGCAGGCCTGCACCCAGATTCAGCGGCCGATGTGCCGACTGACAGCGAACACGTATCCTGCCTTGCTGGGCAACCGCTGGCCGGGCAATGTCCGGCAGTTGCAAAACGTGATCTTTCGCGCCGCTGCCGTCTGCGAAAGCAATACGGTCGATATCGGCGATCTGGATATTGCCGGTACCCGCGTGACCCACCGCAACGACGGTGAGGTGGTCAGCCTGGAGCAGGCGGTGGGTGCCTACGAAAAAGCGCTGCTGGAAAAGCTGTATCCCAGCTACCCGTCGAGCCGCCAATTGGCCAGCCGTCTGCAGACGTCACACACGGCCATTGCCAACCGGTTACGCAAATACGGTATCGGTAGCGCATCCTGACACGTAACATAGCCTGCGCTGTATCGATTCCAATACACCGTACGCAATCCAATACACTCTTGCCTAATGCGCTCTGTAGCAGCAGCGCAAGCCGCGTCCGGGCTCACCGAGGTGTATTCGACAGACCGCGTCGGCCGCCGACGCGGCTTGCGCCGCTGCTACAGGGGTTGTCGCGGGGAATGGACCAGGGCGGTGCGTAGCGTTTTCGTTACAGCCACTCTGCTGCTGGACGTGGGTCATCTGCCTGAAGGCCTTGAAGTGTGTGGCTTTGAGAAATCTGGCAACCATCTTGCTATGTAACCGCCATTGCTGAACCCCAAATCATTGCGGAGTTTCCATGAGCGAGTTGCGTTTCACCGTCGAACACGAATGGCTACGCCTCGAAGCCGACGGCAGCGTCACAGTCGGCATCACCCCTTTTGCCCAGAACGCCTTGGGCGATGTCGTGTTCGTGCAGTTGCCCGAACTGGCCCACCACGCGCGCGATGCCGAGGTTTCGGTGCTGGAATCGGTGAAGGCTGCCAGCAGCATCAACATGCCGCTCGACGGCGAGATCGTCGAGGTCAACGCAGCGCTCGATGCCGCCCCGGAACTGGTCAATCAGGACCCACTGGCACAGGGCTGGTTCTTCCGCTTCATCCCCGATGACCTCGGCCAGGTTCACGCCTTGCTCGACCAGCCCGCCTACGACAACCTGATCGCCGCCCAAGGCTGAGGATCGACCATGACTCGCGCCATTGCACTGCACACCGACAACGAATTCATCGATCGCCACATCGGCCCCGGCCCTGCCGACGAGCAGGCCATGCTCGATTTTCTCGGCTACGAGAGCCTGGACGCGCTGAGCGCCAGCGTCATCCCCGAAAGCATCAAGGGCACCAGCGTGCTCGGTCTGTCTGCCGGGCAGAGCGAAGCCGATGCCTTGGCCGCCATCAAGGCCATTGCCCAGCAGAACCAACTGTTCAAGAACTACATCGGTCAGGGCTATTACAACACCCACACGCCAGCGCCGATTCTGCGCAACCTGCTGGAAAACCCTGCGTGGTACACGGCCTACACGCCGTATCAGCCGGAAATTTCCCAGGGCCGCCTGGAAGCGCTGCTGAACTTCCAGACCCTGATCAGCGACCTGACCGGCTTGCCCATCGCCAATGCCTCGCTGCTCGACGAAGCGACCGCGGCTGCCGAAGCCATGACCTTCTGCAAACGCCTGAGCAAGAACAAGAGCAGCCAGCGTTTCTTCGCCTCCAGCCACTGCCATCCGCAGACCCTGGCCGTACTGATCACCCGCGCCGAGCCCTTGGGCATCGAGGTGGTCGTCGGCGACGAGCACGAGCTCGCCGACACCGACGGCTTCTTTGGCGCACTTCTGCAGTACCCCGCCAGCAACGGTGACATTTTCGATTACCGCGAACTGGTCGAGCGCTTCCACGCCGGCAACGCTCTGGTGGCCGTGGCCGCGGACCTGCTGGCCTTGACCCTGCTCAGCCCGCCGGGTGAATTCGGTGCCGACGTGGCCATCGGCAGCGCCCAGCGTTTTGGCGTGCCGTTGGGTTTCGGCGGCCCGCACGCTGCGTATTTCTCCACCCGCGACAACTTCAAACGCGACATGCCAGGCCGTCTGGTCGGCGTGTCGGTGGACCGCCACGGCAAGAGCGCCCTGCGCCTGGCCATGCAGACTCGCGAGCAGCATATCCGCCGCGAGAAGGCCACCAGCAACATCTGCACGGCGCAGGTTCTGCTGGCCAACATCGCCAGCATGTACGCGGTCTACCACGGCCCGGCCGGCTTGATCCAGATCGCTCGGCGCACCCACCAGCTCACCGCCATCCTGGCGCGCGGCTTGACGCAACTGGGCGTGCGCGTCGAGCAGCAGCATTTCTTCGACACCCTGACCCTTGCCACCGGCAACGCGACCGAGCGCCTGCATGAGCAGGCCCGTGCCGCGGGTATCAATCTGCGCGAGGTCGATGCCGAGCGCGTGGGCATCTCGCTGGACGAGACCACCCGCCAGGCCGATGTGGAAGCGCTGTTCGCGCTGTTCCACAACGAAAGCACCCAGGTGACCTTCCAGACCCTGGCCGACGAAGTCACCGATCAACTGCCCGAAGCCCTGCTGCGTCAGTCGGCGATCCTGCAACATCCGGTCTTCAACCGCTATCACTCGGAAACCGAGCTGATGCGCTATCTGCGCCGCCTGGCCGACAAGGACCTGGCCCTGGATCGCACCATGATCCCGCTGGGCTCCTGCACCATGAAGCTCAACGCCGCCAGCGAGATGATCCCGGTGACCTGGGCCGAATTCGGCCAGTTGCACCCTTTCGCACCGGCTGCGCAGAGCCAGGGCTATCAGTTGCTGACCGATGAGCTGGAAAGCATGCTGTGCGCCGCCACCGGTTACGACTCCGTGTCCCTGCAGCCCAACGCCGGTTCCCAGGGTGAGTACGCCGGGCTGCTGGCGATTCGGGCCTACCACCAAAGCCGCGGCGAAGCGCACCGCGACATCTGCCTGATTCCGTCCTCGGCCCACGGCACCAATCCGGCCACGGCGCACATGGCCGGGATGCGCGTGGTGGTCACCGCCTGCGACGCGCGCGGCAACGTCGACATCGAAGACCTGCGCGCCAAGGCCATCGAGCACAGCGACAAGCTGGCAGCCCTGATGATCACCTACCCGTCCACCCATGGCGTGTTCGAGGAAGGTATCCGCGAGATCTGCGCAATCATCCACGATCACGGTGGCCAGGTGTACATCGATGGCGCCAACATGAATGCCATGGTGGGCCTGTGCGCGCCGGGCAAGTTCGGCGGCGACGTGTCCCACCTGAACCTGCACAAGACCTTCTGCATTCCCCATGGCGGTGGCGGTCCGGGTGTCGGCCCGATCGGCGTGAAAGCGCACCTGGCTCCGTTCCTGCCCGGCCATGCGGCCCTGGAACGCAAGGAAGGCGCCGTCTGCGCAGCGCCGTTCGGCAGCGCCAGCATCCTGCCGATCACCTGGATGTACATCCGCATGATGGGCGGCGACGGTCTCAAGCGCGCTTCCCAGGTCGCCATCCTCAACGCCAACTACATCGCCCGGCGCCTGGAGCAGCACTACCCGATTCTGTACGCCGGCAGCAACGGTTTGGTGGCCCACGAGTGCATCCTCGACGTACGCCCGCTGAAGGACAGCAGCGGCATCAGCGTCGACGACGTCGCCAAGCGCCTGATCGACTTCGGCTTCCACGCCCCGACCATGTCTTTCCCAGTGGCGGGCACCCTGATGATCGAGCCGACCGAAAGCGAATCGATGGAAGAGCTCGACCGTTTCTGCAACGCCATGATCCAGATCCGCGAAGAAATTCGTGCGGTCGAGGAAGGCCGTCTGGATCGCGACGACAACCCGCTGAAGAATGCGCCGCACACGGCTGCCGAGCTGGTCGGCGAATGGACCCACGCCTACAGTCGTGAACAAGCGGTCTACCCGCTGCCGACCCTGCTGGAAAACAAGTACTGGCCACCCGTTGGCCGGGTCGACAACGTTTTCGGCGACCGCAACCTGGTGTGTGCCTGCCCTTCCATCGAAGCCTATCAGCAAGCGTGATGACGGCGGTGCGCGGCCTTGATTGCCGCGCGCCCTGCTGCGCGAGGAATGACTATGTCCGATACCCCCCTGCAAACCACCCCGCTGCATGCGCTGCACCTGGAACTAGGCGCACGCATGGTGCCCTTCGCCGGCTACGACATGCCGGTGCAGTACCCACTGGGCGTCATGAAAGAACATCGACACACCCGCGCCCAGGCCGGCCTGTTCGATGTGTCGCACATGGGCCAGATTCGCCTGACCGGTGCCGACGCCGCCAAGGCCCTTGAAACGCTGGTGCCGGTGGACATCATCGACCTGCCGGTGGGCATGCAGCGCTATGCGCTGTTCACCAACGAACAGGGCGGCATTCTCGACGACCTGATGGTGGCGAACCTGGGCAACGACACCCTGATGCTGGTCGTCAACGCTGCCTGCAAGGACCAGGACCTGGTCCACCTGCAACAGCATTTGAGCGGCCGTTGCACGATCGAAGCCTTGTTCGATTCACGTGCGCTGCTGGCGCTTCAGGGTCCGGCGGCGGTCACGGTGCTGGCACGTCTGGCCCCGGAAGTCGCGCAGATGACGTTCATGCAATTCGCCAGCGTCAAGCTGCTGGGCGTGGACTGCTACGTGAGTCGCTCGGGCTACACCGGCGAGGACGGTTTCGAGATTTCCGTGCCAAACGCCCAGGCCGAAGCCCTGGCGCGCGCGCTGCTGGCCGAGGCTGAAGTGGAACCCATTGGCCTGGGCGCACGGGATTCGCTGCGACTCGAAGCAGGCCTGTGTCTGTACGGCCATGACATGGACAGCGATACCTCGCCCATCGAGGCCAGCTTGCTCTGGGCCATCTCCAAGACGCGCCGCGCCGATGGTGCCCGTGCCGGAGGTTTCCCGGGTGCCGAGATCATCTTCGCGCAGCAACACGAAGGCGTTGCACGCAAGCGCGTCGGCCTGCTGCCTCAGGAACGCACACCCGTACGTGAGGGTGCTCCCATCCTGAATGCCGAAGGCGTTGAAGTCGGTCGCGTCTGCAGTGGCGGTTTCGGCCCGACCCTGGATGCTCCGGTTGCAATGGGCTACGTGGAGGCCAGCGCGGCGACGCTGGACACTACGCTCAGTGCCATCGTGCGTGGCAAGCCCGTGCCCGTGAAAGTTGCCAAGATGCCGTTCGTGCCGCAACGCTATTATCGGGGCTGATTGCAACCTGGCGCATCGATGGACTCTGGCTAACAGCCGTCTCTGGTAGATAAAAACTATGACGCGAAGCTAAAGCGTCATAGTTCCAACACATCTTATTGCACTGTTTCCGTTGTTTTAACTCAATGACGTCAAGTGTATGCACCTTGTGCACGAACTTGGGGCAACGCCCCGAACAGGGCCTGAAATGCGGCACAAAAAGGTCCGAACGCGGCGGTTGCGAGGGCTTGTTTTTCTCGCTGAAGTTAGCGTAAAGTTTCTCCACTGTGTTTGCATGGGTCGCTTGGATCGTGACCTGGGCAGTAGCGCTGATGACTGCTACAACCCGTTCGACGTCTCTTAACTTTCCTGCAAATCAGCCCAGTACTCTTTCATGTGAAAGACGCTGTTAATACTTCTAGGTTTCAAGGAAATTAAGCTATGTCGAATCGTCAAAGCGGTACCGTCAAGTGGTTCAACGACGAAAAAGGTTTCGGTTTCATTACGCCTGAAAGCGGTCCAGACCTGTTCGTTCACTTCCGCGCCATTCAAGGCAACGGCTTCAAGAGCCTGAAGGAAGGCCAAAAGGTCACCTTCGTGTCCGTGCAGGGCCAGAAAGGCCTGCAGGCTGACGAGGTTCAAGCCGAGGCTTGATTCGAGCGTCGCCCAAAAGCCCCAGCGCTGATAGCCTGGGGCTTTTTTGTGGGCGCTCGACTGGCGTCGACTGTTTTCCCTTCCAAGGATTCTCGATGGCACCCGATGTCGTGAACGCTATACAGCAGCCGACGCCGGCAACCTTGACTCGGCGCCTGGCTGCGGCAGCCTACGATCTGATCCTGTTGGTAGCCCTGCTGATGGTCGCCACCGCGCTGTACAAGCTGGGACAGATGCTCTGGTACGGCGAAGCTCACCTGCGCGCCCTGTCCGAGGCAGGCGCCTTGGATCATGACCAATGGCTTTCACTGCTGCTGGCAAGCCTGTCGTTCGCCTTCTTCGCCTGTTTCTGGACCCGTGCCGGGCAGACCCTGGGCATGCAGGCCTGGGGTATCCGCGTGCAAAGTGCCGACGGTAGCCCGCTCGGCCTGGGTCAGGCGGCGCTGCGGTTTGTCCTGGCGATATTGTCGTGGCTATGCCTGGGGATCGGCTGGTGGTGGATGCTGTTCGATCGACGCCAGCGCACCTGGCACGATCTGGGATCGCGCAGCCGAGTAGTGCGGATGGCCCAATGAAAAACCGGCCACTGAGGGCCGGCTTTCTGTATGGCTGTGCTTGCGCTAACCGGCGCGTCGCAACAGCCAGATCCCTGCCACGGCGCAGATCGCTGCAGGCAGCACCACCGCCAGCAGCGGTGGGAAGCCGAATACCAGGCTCGATGGCCCGAGCAGGTCTTGAGCGATGCGGAACACGAAGCCCACCAGCACGCCAGTGAACACGCGCTGGCCCAGAGTGACCGAGCGCAACGGACCGAAGATGAACGAGATGGCCATCAACACTAGCGCTGCCGTGACCAGCGGTTGCAGGACCTTCACCCAGAACGCCAACCAGTACTGACCGTTGTTCAGCCCTTGATCGGCGAGGTAGTGGATGTAGCCCCACAGACCTGAAATCGACAGCGCTTCGGGCGCAACAATGACCGTGCTGAGCAACTGTGGGGTCAGAGAGACCTCCCAGCGCTCGTCAGCAGCCTTGACCACTTCGCTGCGATCACTGTGAAAGAGCGTGGTGGTGACATCGCTCAACTGCCAATGATCGCCATCGTACTGCGCCTTGCGGGCGAAGCTGGCGCTGAGCATGTGGCGCTGGTCGTCGAAGCGGTAACGGGTGACCCCGTACAGCAGCCCTCGTGGCTGCACCGTGTTGATGTGGATGAATTCGTCACCCTGGCGGTGCCACATGCCGTGCTTGCCGCTCTGCGCATCACCGCTGCCCTGAGCCAGGGAGCGCTCGGCCTGAGCCTTGTCTTCTGCAGGCGGGGCAACGTATTCACCCACCAGCACGCCCACGATCATCAACACCAGCATGGGCTTCATCACTGCCCAGACGATGCGCCCCACCGACACGCCGGCCGCGCGCATGATGGTCAG
>NZ_DJUS01000075.1:0-3899 GCF_002438365.1 Pseudomonas sp. UBA6276 | reverse complement strand
ACCGAAGCGATGATGGCGGTGCTGCTGGAATTGCACTACGACAAGGGCGAAATCCTCGAGGCCTATCTCAACGAGGTCTTCGTCGGCCAGGACGGCCAGCGCGCCGTGCACGGCTTCGGTCTGGCCAGTCAGTTCTTCTTCAGTCAGCCGTTGTCCGAGCTCAAGCTGCACCAGGTGGCATTGCTGGTGGGTATGGTCAAGGGCCCGTCCTCCTATAACCCGCGTCGCAATCCCGAGCGTGCCCTGGAACGCCGCAACCTGGTGCTCGACCTGCTGGCGCAGCAGGGCGTAGCGACCCAGGAAGCGGTCGACGCCGCCAAGAAGATGCCCTTGGGCGTGACCAAGCGCGGCAGCCTGGCGGACAGCTCCTTCCCCGGCTTCCTCGACCTCGTCAAGCGCCAGTTGCGCGACGATTATCGCGACGAAGACTTGACCGAAGAAGGCCTGCGGATCTTTACCAGTTTCGACCCGATCCTGCAGATGAAGGCCGAATCGTCGGTTACCGACACCTTCAAACGCCTGGCCGGGCGCAAAGGCGCCGATGAAGTCGAGGCGGCCATGGTCGTGACCAACCCCGAAAGCGGCGAAGTGCAGGCCTTGGTCGGCAGCCGCGTACCAGGTTTCGCCGGTTTCAACCGCGCGCTCGATGCAGTGCGTCCCATCGGCTCGCTGATCAAGCCGGCGGTGTACCTGACCGCGCTTGAGCAGCCTAGCAAATACACTCTGACCAGTTGGGTGCAGGACGTACCGTTTTCGGTCAAGGGCGCAGACGGTCAGATCTGGAAGCCGCAGAACTACGAACGCAATTCCAATGGCACGGTGTTCCTGTATCAGGGCCTCGCCCATTCCTACAACCTGTCGACGGCCCGCCTGGGCCTGGATCTGGGCGTGCCCAACGTGCTCAAGACCCTCGGCAAGTTGGGTGTGCAAGTCGATTGGCCCGCCTACCCGTCGATGTTGCTGGGGGCGGGCGGCCTGGCGCCGATGCAGGTGGCAACCATGTACCAGACCTTGGCCAATGGCGGTTTCAATACGCCGATGCGGGGCATTCGCAGCGTACTCACGGCCGAAGGCGAACCGCTCAAGCGCTACCCGTTCCAGATCCAGCAGCGCTTCGACCCGGCTTCCATCTACCTGATTCAGAACGCCATGCAGCGGGTGATGCGCGAAGGCACCGGACGTTCGGTCTACAACGTGCTGCCGAGCAATCTGAATCTGGCCGGCAAGACCGGCACCAGTAACGACTCGCGCGACAGCTGGTTCGCCGGCTTCAGCCAGGACGTGTTGGCCGTGGTCTGGTTGGGCCGCGACGACAACGGCAAGACGCCGTTCACCGGCGCCACCGGTGCGCTGCAGGTCTGGACCAGCTTCATGAAGAAAGCCGATCCGCTGCCGCTGGATACCCCCGTTCCGGAAAACGTGGTGCAGGCCTGGGTCGACGCCAAGACCGGACAGGGCTCGGACGCAAGCTGCCCCAACGCTGTGCAGATGCCGTATATTCGTGGCAGCGAACCGACTCCAGGCACCGCATGCGGCGGTGCCAATCCGGCCACCGACGATTCGGTGATGGACTGGGTCAAAGGCTGGTTGAACTAAGCGAAGGGGAATGAAGTGAACAAGTGGTGGTTTCCTGCCTTGACGGCATTGGCTTTGCTCAACGGTTGCGCCAGCGTGGAACGTGGCTCCATTCCAGTGGTTGATTCCGGCTCTGCGGTCACCAATGGCGAACGTGTGTCGCGCACCGGCGGTTTCCGCCAGACCACCGTGGTGCGCCCCAAAGCGCAGGCCCAGGCGATCACCGAAGATTCCGGCGTGGTCGTCATGGTGCCGCAAGGGGCGGGCTCGCAGCCGATCCAGAGCTTCCCAGCGCCAGGCAACAGCGCGCCGATCAGCACCGGGCCGATCACGCCCGGCCCGATAGTGCCTGGCCCCAGCAGCTCGGCGCCCGTGAGCCAGGCGCCGGCCTACACGCCGGCCGCACCAAGCACGACCTACAACATGCCGGCCAGCGCTCCGAGCGGAATTCCGCGGGCCAGCAGCGGTAGCGGCCTGTCCGCCGACGAACAACTGGACGGCCCGGTCCTGGCACTGTTGACCACCGCTCAGCAACAGCAGGGTGGCGGCGATCTGAACGGTGCTTCCTCCAGCTTGGAGCGCGCTCAACGCATCGCACCGCGCGAGCCGCAGGTGCTGTACAAGCTGGCCCAAGTGCGGCTAGCCCAGGGTGACGCTGCCCAGGCCGAGCAACTGGCCCGCCGAGCGCTGACCTACGCCAATGGTCGTCCCGATCTGCAGGCGAGCCTGTGGAACATCATCGCCCAGTCGCGCGACAAGCAGGGCGATGCGGCGGGCGCCAACCTGGCTCGCCAGAAAGCCAAGAGTGCTTCGTGATGGATGATCGTTTCCTTGCGATCGCCGAGCATCTGCTGTTGATCGAACGCGAATTGCGTCAGCAGGGTTGGTGGCAGGATGTGCCACCCAGTGCCGAAGCGCTGGCCAGCGTCGAGCCGTTCAGCGTCGATACCCTGGACTTCGATCAATGGCTGCAGTGGATCTTCCTGCCCCGCATGAAGATCATCATCGAGCAGGATCTTCCCCTGCCCAACGCCTCGGGCATTCTGGCGATGGCCGAAATGGTCTACGCCGATCGTCCCGACCAGAGCCGCGGCCTGCGCGCCAGTCTGGCGCGCTTCGACGAGCTGATCGGGCAGGTACGCTAGACGCTTACGTGCACTGCTCGTCGATCACCTTGCGCACTTCCTCGATCTTCGCCTGACGCTCCTGCTCGGTCAGGCGCTTGACCTCGCCATTGACCTGCTGAAGCACCCGCGGATTGTTCTTGAGCTGCGCCAGGTTGGTCCTGACGCCGGTACAGAACTCGTTGCGTCGCGACGTCTCGTCGGCCACCTGCGACTTTACCTTGCGGTCGATCCGGCGTTGCTCGGCCTCGCCACTGGCTTTCATCACGGCTTCGTTGGAGATCGGCTCGGGCGGGGTTACCGGCTTCACGCCTTCCACGGCGGTCGCCTCAACGCCGTTGGGCGGTCGTGCATCAAAATGCGTCACGCCCTGGCTATCGACCCATTTGTAGATTTGTCCTGCCATCACCCATGGGGACAGGGCAAACAGCAGCAAACTTGCGGCAACGGTTGAACGCATGGCGCCTTCTCTGAGGGTTGGTTACGCATGAAACTACCATAGCTCATCAGCCAGGCAGGGTTTATTGCGCCGTTTGGGTGCAGGTGCGCAATAAAATGCACGCATCACTTGACTTGCAGCAGACGAATCACAACAATCCAAAGTCCGCTGTACAGGGACTGCCAGAAGCAGACCCACACAGCAGAGCACAGGCGCACACCAGCGCCGACCCGTAATACCCGCAACGCGTTACCTCGCGCTGGGTGGGAAAGCCCGTGACACTTGGGTGCTCCCAATACTTGCTCAGTCAGTGCTGACGTACGTCGGCGACCACCGTCGCTCATGCTCTGCTGGCAGTAAACCTATTAAGACCCGTTCCCATGGAGCGGTATTCTGGCGTTTTAGAGGTGAACAACGTGGAGCTTTTATCTGGCGCTGAAATGGTCGTCCGCTTCCTGCGCGACGAAGGCGTTAAGCACATCTACGGGTACCCCGGTGGTGCCCTCCTGCATGTCTATGACGCCCTGTTCAAGGAACCCGCAGTCGAGCACGTGCTGGTCCGGCACGAGCAGGCCGCAACTCACATGGCCGATGGCTATGCCCGCGCGACCGGCAAGGCCGGCGTGGTACTGGTGACGTCCGGCCCGGGTGCCACCAACGCCATTACCGGTATCGCCACGGCCTACATGGACTCCATTCCGATGGTGATCCTCTCGGGCCAGGTGGCCAGCACCCTGGTCGGCACCGACGCCTTCCAGGAA
>NZ_DJUS01000072.1:0-11193 GCF_002438365.1 Pseudomonas sp. UBA6276 | reverse complement strand
GCCTGTCGGGCCGCGGCGACAAGGACATGCAAACCGTGATGAGCCATATGGGCGCCCAGGGCGCGAAGGAGACACTGGCATGAGCCGCCTCGAACAACGCTTTGCCGAACTCAAGGCCGAGGGCCGCGCGGCCCTGGTCACCTTCGTCACCGCTGGCGACCCCGGCTACGACGCTTCCCTGTCGATCCTCAAGGGCCTGCCAGCCGCCGGTGCGGATGTCATCGAGTTGGGCATGCCCTTCACCGATCCGATGGCCGACGGCCTGGCCATTCAGTTGGCGACCCTGCGGGCACTGAACGCCGGTCAGACGCTGGCGAAAACCCTGCAGATGGTTCGTGAGTTCCGCGTCGAAAACAGCACCACGCCCATCGTGCTGATGGGTTATTACAACCCGATTCACCGCTTCGGCGTCGAAGCCTTCGTGGCCGAGGCCAAGGAGGCCGGTGTCGACGGCCTGATCATCGTCGACCTGCCGCCCGAGCATGATGGTGAATTGGCAACCCCGGCACAGGCCTCGGGTATCGACTTCATCCGTCTGACCACGCCAACCACCGACGATGCACGCTTGCCGAGAGTGCTGGAGCGCAGCTCCGGGTTCGTCTACTACGTATCGGTGGCCGGCGTGACCGGTGCCGGCTCGGCTACCACCGAGCACGTAGGCGCTGCCATAGAGCGGCTGCGTCGGCATACCGACCTGCCGATCAGCGTTGGTTTCGGCATCCGCACGCCCGACCAGGCTGCCGCCATTGCCCGCCTGGCCGATGGCGTGGTGGTCGGCTCGGCACTGGTGGACAAGATCGCCCATGCCCAGCACCACGGTCAGGCTGTGGAAGATGTGCTGTCGCTGTGCAGTCAACTGGCGCAGGGCGTACGTAAGGCTCGTGTCAGCTGAAGGTAAAGATTCCAATACAGAGGAATTAGCCTCTGGTTCACGGGACTAAACGGCAAGACCAAGGGGGATCGAACCTGTGTTCGGTGCCCCTTTTTGCTGTTTGGCCGTGAAGGAAATCCATGATGAACATGCCAAAAAACCTGATCCTGAGCGTGGGCGCACTGTTGATCGCTTGTGCACCGCTGGTGCAAGCCGCCCCCGGTGGTCCAGGTGGACCGGATGAGCAGCGTCAAGGGCGCCAGGAACAACCGCATCAGCGGCAGGGCGGACCCGATCGGCCTGATCGTGACGAGCGCGGTCCAGGCAACCGTGGCCCAGGCAATCCAGGTGGCGGCATTGCGCGCGGCGGTCCACCCCAGGATTTCGGCCCCGTACGCCAGACCATTCAGGATCACCGCGACGTCTTCCGACCCGGCAACCCACCTCCCGCCAGTATTCGCGCCATCAAGGGACAACCTCTACCTCGCGGCTACGGTGCCCGCCTCGACGGTCCCGCGTTGAAGCACCTACCACGTTACGAAGGCTACGAATGGCGCCGCATGGGCACGGATGTGGTGCTGATCGCCATTGGTACCGGGATCGTCTACGAGGTGTTGCAGGGGGTTTTGAACTGATTAATGACTTGGAGATGCAGTGCCTGTCGTGACGCTTTCGCGGCTGTAAGCCGCTCCTACACGGTCGCATTTCTCTGTAGGAGGGGCGTACAGCCGCGAAAACGGTGAGATAGGCGCTGCATAGCGTGGATCAGGGTTACTGAAAGCCCATTAGCAGCCGTTTCTCAAGTGAATGTGAGATATCCCCTCTACCGCCGGCTCTGCTCTTCCATCACCCAATCCACGAACCTTTGCACCATTTGGCCGCGGCGCTTGCGTTGCGGCACCACCACGAAATAGCCCAACGCCGATGTGGCGGCGCCTTCGAAAGGGCGGCAGAGCAGTTGCTGTTCCAGCAATGCGTCCACCAGGTGACGCCAGCCGATGGCAACGCCTTGCCCGGCAATCGCGGCCTGGATGAGCAGTGTGTAGTTGTCGAAGCGCAATTGCCCCGGCGCTGGGGCACTGGGGATGTGCAGGGCGCGGAACAGGCCGCTCCAATCGAACCACTGACAGCTGCTTTCACCGCGCAGGTGCAGCAGCGGCCATTCGAGCAATGCATCGGAGCCCAGTGGTAGCGTTCGATCGCTCAACAGGCGCGGGCTGCAGACCGGGAAGACTTCTTCATTGAACAACCAGTGGCTTTCACCCTGACGGAACCGGCCATCGCCGAACAGGACTGCCACGTCGATGTTCGGGCCGAGCATGGCGTGGCTGCGTTCGCTGGTGACCAGGCTGACATCGACCTGTGGATAACGTTGATGGAAGCGATGCAGGCGTGGCATGAGCCAATAGGCGGCGAACGCGAAGTCGGTGGAGACCTGAAGCACTTCGTGCTGGGTCTGGGTGGTGATCAAGCCCAGACAGTCGTCGATGCTGCGCAGCCCTCCCTGTACCGCCTCGAACAGGGTGTAGCCTGCGTCGGTCAGCTCGATGCCTCGGTAGATCCGATCGAACAGGCGGATGGCCAGTTGTTCCTCGAGCCGTTTGATCTGCTGGCTGACGGCAGGTTGCGTCGTACCCAACTCGGCGGCGGCAGCCGTGAAACTGCGCAGCCTGGCGGCGGCCTCGAAGGCGCGCAACAGGTCAAGGGAGAGTTCTCCGAGGCTTGCCAACATAAGCGCTACTTATCCTAGGTATTGTTCTGCATGGGCTTTACCAGGCCACAGCGGCACCGCATGGTGAACGGTAGAAACTTCGCATTAATCTCCACTATGGAATGCCCTGAGCCGATGAAGCGCAAGAACATTCTTTTCATCATGGCC
The DNA here is from genome assembly GCF_002438365.1 of Pseudomonas sp. UBA6276. NCBI lineage: Bacteria > Pseudomonadati > Pseudomonadota > Gammaproteobacteria > Pseudomonadales > Pseudomonadaceae > Pseudomonas > Pseudomonas sp. UBA6276. The sequence goes on along the minus strand of NZ_DJUS01000072.1, from coordinate 8,443 downwards.
GATCAGATGGCCGCCCCTCTGTTGCCGATCTACGCGGCGTCTCCCATCAAGCTGCCGAACATCAGCCGCCTGGCCGAAACCGGCGTGGTGTTCGATGCCGCCTACTGCAACAGCCCGCTGTGCGCGCCGTCGCGTTTCACCTTGGTCAGTGGGCAGTTGCCGAGCAAGATCGGCGCCTACGACAACGCCGCCGACTTTGCCGCCGACGTGCCCACCTACGCCCACTATCTGCGCCGCCTGGGTTATCGCACGGCGCTGTCGGGAAAGATGCATTTCTGCGGCCCTGACCAACTGCACGGTTACGAGGAACGCCTGACCAGCGATATCTATCCCGCCGACTATGGCTGGGCCGTCAACTGGGACGAACCCGACGTGCGCCCCAGCTGGTATCACAACATGTCCTCGGTGCTGCAGGCTGGCCTCTGTGTGCGCACCAACCAGTTGGATTTCGATGAAGAAGTGGTGTTCAAGGCCCAGCAGTACCTGTTCGATCACATTCGCCAAGGCGGCGACCAGCCTTTCTGTCTGACGGTGTCGATGACCCACCCGCACGACCCCTACACCATTCCCAAGCCATTCTGGGACCTGTACCGCGACGAAGACATTCCCCTCCCGCAGAACGTGCCGAGCCAGACCGAACTGGACCCGCATTCGCAACGCCTGCTCAAGGTCTATGACCTGTGGGACAAACCCTTGCCTGTGGATAAGATCCGCGACGCACGACGCGCCTATTTCGGCGCGTGCAGCTACATCGATCACAATGTTGGCAAGCTGATGCAGACCCTGGAAGAAACCGGGCTGGCAAACGACACCATCATCGTCTTTTCCGGTGATCACGGCGACATGCTTGGCGAGCGTGGGCTCTGGTACAAGATGCATTGGTTCGAGATGTCAGCGCGAGTGCCGCTGCTGGTCTGCGCCCCTGGCCAGTTCCAGCCGGGGCGCGTACAGGCGGCCGTTTCCACCGCCGACCTGCTGCCCACCTTCGTCGAGCTGGCCGGCGGCGAACTCGAGCCCGGCCTGCCTCTGGACGGTCGTTCGCTGGTTTCCCACCTGCAAGGTGAGGGCGGCCACGACGAGGTGTTCGGCGAGTACATGGCCGAAGGCACCAACAGTCCGCTGATGATGATCCGCCGCGGGGCGATGAAATTCATCTACAGCGAGCAGGACCCCTGCCTGCTCTACGACGTGGACAACGATCCACACGAACGCGAAGACCTGAGCCAGTCACCCTCGCACCGGGCACTGTTCGAGGCGTTTCTGAATGAAGCCCGCCGTAAATGGGACATGCCGGCGATACACCAACAAGTGCTCGCCAGCCAGCGCCGCCGCCGTTTCGTGGCCAGTGCATTGACCCAGGGCACGCTGAAGAGCTGGGATCACCAGCCGCTGGTGGACGCCAGTCAGCAATACATGCGCAACCACATCGACCTCGACGACCTGGAGCGCAAGGCACGTTATCCACAACCCTGCCCATTACATCAGACGCTTTGAGGGGAAGTCCGCATGAAGGTGACCATGAAGATATCCACAGCCCTGGCAGCCAGCTGGTGGGCGCTTGCCGGCTCGCCGGCGTTCGCCGATGAACCGCTGTCTGACCCACAAAGTTGCGCCACGGTGAAGATGGCCGACCCGGGCTGGAGCGACATCGCCGCCACCAATGCGCTGGCCAGCCTGGTGTTGGAGGGCATGGGCTACAAGCCCAAGATCGACACCCTGGCCGTGCCCATCATCTTCGGCGGCTTGAAGGATGGGCAGGTGGACGTCTTCCTTGGCAACTGGATGCCGGCTCAACAGGGTTTCTACGACAAGTTCGTCGCCAACGGCGATGTGGTGCAGTACGCCAAGAACCTGGACGGTACCGAGTTCACCCTGGCCGTTCCCGATTATGTCTACGACGCCGGAGTGAAGGATTTCGCCGACCTGGACAAGCATGCCGATCAGTTCGGCAAGAAGATCTACGGCATTGGTTCGGGGGCACCGGCCAACCTGTCACTGGCCGAGATCATCAAGAAAGACGAATTCGGCCTGGGTGACTGGAAGCTGGTGGAGTCCAGCGAGCAGGCCATGTTGGCCGAGGTCAATCGCAACGTGAAGAAGAAGGCGTTCGTGGTCTTCCTCGGTTGGACGCCGCACCCGATGAACGTGCAGATCAAGCTCAAATACCTCACGGGCGGCGAGAAGTATTTCGGCTCCACCGGGACCGTGCACACGTTGACCCGCAAGGGTTATGCCCAGAGCTGCCCGAACACCGCCAAGCTGCTCAGCAACTTGGTGTTCACCCAGGAGATGGAAAACGGGATCATGGCCGATGTGGCCAACAGCAAGAAGACCAGCGCTCAGGCGGCGCATACCTGGTTGAAAGCCAATCCGGCGGTGCTGGAGAAGTGGCTGGACGGGGTGAAGACACTGGATGGCAAGGATGCGCTGCCGGTGGTGCGGGCGAAGCTTTGATTTTTACGGGCTTGATGGTGGTGGGTGTCAGTGATGGCCTCTTCGCGGGCAGAGCCCGCTCCCACATGGATACCGCGTTGAGCACTGGATCTCTGTAGGAGCGGGGCGGGCGGCGAGCTCTCTGCCCGCGAAGAGGCCTTCACTGACACCCCTTCAATCGACTCAACCCGCCGCCATCTCCCGCCGCAACTGGCTCAGCACCGGCGCCGTATCCACCGCCACGCCGCGCCAGTAGGTGAAGGCTTCCGCCGCCTGCTCGACCAGCATGCCGAAACCATCCAGCGACAGCCGCGCGCCGTGTTCGCTGGCCCAGCGACAGAACGGCGTCGGCTCCTTGCCGTACATCATGTCGTAGCAGACCGTGACGCCGGGTTCGATCAAGCTGCTGGCAATGGGCGGCAGATCGCCTGCCAGGCTCGCCGACGTGGCATTGATGATGATATCCACAGGCTCTTCCAGCCAATCGAAGCCACTGGCCGCAACCGGGCCCAGATCAGCGAACAACCGCGCCAGCTGTTCGGCTTTCTCGACCGTACGGTTGGCGATCACCAGCGACAGCGGCTGCTGCTCGAGCAGCGGCTCGATCACCCCTCGCACCGCACCGCCGGCACCCAGCAACAGAATGCGCTTGCCTTGCAAGGTCACACCGGCGTTGTCGACCAGATCGCGTACCAACCCCACGCCATCGGTGTTATCGCCGCGCAGGCCGCCATCGGGCAGACGGCTGAGCATGTTCACCGCGCCGGCACGCTGCGCGCGTGGGGTCAGCACGCTGCACAGGCTGAAGGCCTGCTCCTTGAACGGCACTGTGACGTTGGCGCCCAGGCCTTCCTTGAAAAAGCCCAGGGCACAGTCGGTGAAGCCATCGATGGGCGCCAGCAGCGTGCTGTAGTCCAACGCCTGGCCGGTCTGCTCGGCAAACAATCGGTGAATGGCCGGTGACTTGCTGTGACCCACCGGGTTGCCGAAAACCACATAACTGTCCATGCGAAACGGTTCCTGAATCAAAGGGCGGAGGCTTGTGCCAGCCAGTCGCGGTCCTGGAGGAAATAATCGGTCAACCGCGCTTCTTCGCTACCAGGCGCAGCCTTCCAGTCATAGCCCCAGCGCACCTGCGGCGGCAGCGACATCAGGATCGACTCCGTGCGGCCTCCCGATTGCAGACCGAACAGCGTACCGCGGTCGTAGACCAGGTTGAACTCGACGTAGCGGCCGCGGCGGAATTCCTGGAATTCACGCTGCTGCGCGGTGTAGGCCATGGCCTTGCGACGCTGCACGATGGGCAAATAGGCGTCGATGAAGGCATCGCCGATGGCGCGCATGAAGGCGAAGCTGGTGTCGAAATCCCATTCGTTCAAGTCATCGAAGAACAGGCCGCCCACACCGCGAGGCTCGCCGCGGTGCTTGAGATGGAAATAGCGATCGCACCAGGCCTTGTAGCGCGGGTAGACATCGGCGCCAAAGGGCTCGCAGGCCTGCTGGGCGACGCGGTGCCAGTGGATGCAGTCTTCCTCGTGGGCATAGTAGGGCGTCAGGTCGAAACCACCACCGAACCACCAGACCGCCTCTTCGCCTTCCTTTTCGGCGATGAAGAAGCGCACGTTGGCGTGGGACGTGGGCACATGCGGGTTGTGCGGGTGAATCACCAGGGACACGCCCAGCGCCTCGAAACCACGGCCGGCCAGTTCCGGGCGATGGGCGCTGGCCGAGGGCGGCAGGCCGGTGCCGAACACGTGGGAAAAATTGACCCCGCCTTTTTCGATCAACTCACCGTCGGCAATCACCCGGGTACGACCGCCGCCGCCCGCAGGACGCGTCCAGGCATCTTCGACGAACTGCGCGCCGCCGTCTTCGGCCTGCAAGGCGTGGCAGATTCGGTCCTGCAGATTGAGCAGATAGGCTTTTACGGCCTCGGTGCGGGTAGTCATGGCATCACCTTGGAGAAGGGCAAATACCGCCAGCGGCCTGCGTGCACGCCTGACCGGCGATCAAGTCGGCGCGTAGCATAGCATCGCTCACCGCCTGCGGCAGTTGACGCCGATCAAGCAAAGGCGTCCGATAGGCCTTCGCCCAACGACAGCAGGAGTGAACAGATGGCAAAGCGTATCCAGTTCGGTTCCACCGGCGGCCCGGAAGTCCTCGAGTTCGTCGACTTCGAGCCCAGGCAACCGGGCCCGCAGGAGATTCGCGTAAGCAATCACGCCGTGGGCGTGAACTACATAGACAACTATTTCCGCAGCGGCCTGTACCCGACGCCACAACTGCCATCGGGCCTGGGCACCGAGGCGGCCGGCGTGGTGGAGGCAGTGGGCAGCGAGGTGGACGGCTTCAAGGTCGGCGACCGTGTGGCCTACGCAGGCGGCCCCCTGGGCGCCTACAGCGACCTGCACGTGTTGCCTGCGGCCATGGCCGTGCACCTGCCGCAAGCGATCAGCTTCGAGCAGGCCGCTGCGGTGATGCTCAAGGGCCTGACCGTTCAATACCTGTTGCGCCAGACCTACAAGGTCGAAGCCGGAGAAACCATTCTGTTCCACGCGGCCGCCGGTGGCGTGGGCTCGCTGGCCTGCCAATGGGCAGCGGCGTTGGGCGTGAAGCTGATCGGTACGGTCAGCTCGCCCGCCAAGGCCGAGCGGGCCAAGACACTGGGGGCCTGGGAGGTGATCGACTACAGCCACGAGGATGTGGCCAAGCGGGTCCTGGAGCTGACCGATGGCAAGAAATGCCCGGTGGTCTACGACGGCGTGGGCAAGGACACCTGGGAAACCTCGCTGGACTGCCTTCAGCCACGTGGCCTGATGGTCAGCTTCGGCAACGCCTCCGGCGCGGTCAGTGGGGTCAATCTGGGGATCCTGTCGCAGAAGGGCTCGCTGTACGTCACCCGGCCGACCCTGGCCAGCTATGCGGTGCCCGGTGCGGTACAGGGCATGGCCGACGAACTGTTCGAGATGATCGCCAGCGGCAAGCTCAAGGTCGACGTCAGCCAGCAGTACCCGTTGAGCGATGCGGCGAAGGCACAAACGGCCCTCGCCGCACGCGAGACGGTGGGCTCGACCATCCTGTTGCCGTGAAGACGGGCAGGGAGCCGCACGCTGACGGCTCTCTCGCCATATTTTTTAGGGCAAGAGGCAGGGCAAGAGTCAGGTCCAGAGTCAGGGCCTGATCACCTCGCCGGTGACCAGGTCACGGATCACGCTCGGACTCTTCCGCCCACCCAGCGCGCCCCCCAGCACCAGGTCCACTTCGCCCCGGAAGTATTGCTCCACGCGCAGGCGGCTGCGGGCAGCCGGACGGCCCTGGCGATTGGCCGAGGTCGACACCAGCGGCCCTACCAGCGCACACAGCTCGCGCACCTGCGGGTGATCGCTCACGCGCAGGGCCACGGAGTCGTGAATGCCGGTGATCCATTCGGGCAACAGGTCCTGATGAGGCACCAGCCAGGTATTCGGGCCGGGCCAGGTGCTGGCCATCCGATCGATCCAGTCCTCGGGGAAGTCCTCGAACAGGAAGTCGAACTGACGAATGTTGTCGGCGACCAGTATCAGACCCTTGTCGACCGAGCGCTCCTTGATGGCGAGCAAGCGGTAGACCGCCTCTTCGTCCCACGGATCGCAACCCAGCCCCCAGACAGCTTCGGTCGGGTAGGCGATAACCGCGCCCGCTCGGATCTCGCGCGCCGCTTGTTGCACACGCCAACTGCTCACCATCTGCTGTCACTCCCATTGGAAACTGCCGCCAGTGTACTTAGCTGGCACGTGCAAACCAACGCCCCGCCTGACTGATCACACGCCCCTGCAGTTCCAGCTCGGTGAGTTGCGCCATCACCCGGGGCAATGGCCAGCCGAGGGCTGCGGCCAAACCTTCAGTGGTATGCGCCGCTGCCACCAACGCGCTCAGCAGCGGATCTTGCGATCGTTGCGGTGCTGGCGACGAGGCTGGCGGCAGGCGCTGCCAACCCTGCAAGCCTTCGAGGATGTGATCGATGGTCTCGACCAACTGCGCACCGTCGCGGATCAACTGATGACAACCACGGGCGCCAGGATGATGAATCGAGCCTGGCAGTGCCCACACTTCGCGACCATGCTCGGCGGCAAGACGCGCAGTGATCAGCGACCCGCTGGCCGGACTTGCTTCGATGACCAGCACGCCCAGCGACAAGCCGCTGATGATCCGGTTGCGCCGGGGAAAATTGCCGGGCTGTGCCTGGGCCTGCAGGGGAAACTCGGAAACCAGCGCACCACCGCCGTCGCCGATGGCCTGCGCCAAGGCACGGTGCTTCTGTGGATAAAGTTTTTCCAGCCCGGTGCCCAAGACCGCGATGGTATATCCACCCACGTCCAGCGCCCCTTGGTGGGCAGCACCGTCCACACCCAGGGCGAGACCGCTGGTGATCGTGAATCCCGCACCTGCCAGGCTGCGAGCGAAGGCCCGGGCATTGTCCAATCCGGGCGGCGAGGCGCGGCGACTGCCGACCACGGCGATCTGCGGCCGCTCCAGTACGCCGGGGTCCCCGCGCACGAACAGCAGCGGCGGTGGATCGGCGATCTCCTTGAGCAGGGCCGGGTAGTCAGGCTGGTCCCACATCAGCAAATGCTGGTCCGCACGCTCTAGCCAGGCCATCGCAGCCGCAGCGGATTGATGAATGCCGGGGTCGCGGCGGGCCTGGGCGCTGGCGTCGCTGCAACCTGCACCGCGCCATTGCACGGCCGAGGCATCGAGCGCCGAACGCGCACAGCCGAAGTGCGCAACGAGCTTGTGAAAGCGTTGCGAGCCAATGTCGGGGAGTAGTTGCAAGCGCAGACGCGCTTCGAGTTCGGAACAGGTGTGGGTGTTGCTTTCGAAAAGCGGCATCCGATCATCCTTGAATCGGCAGGCTCGCAAGCAGCTGGACAAGCTGTGGATAACTCTGTGCACAAAAGTATCGGAATGCGCCTGGGCACGATCCTCTCGTACCCAGGCGCCAGGTGCGGCTACGGGTTACCCACCTTGTCCATCACTGCCAGCGAGCGGTTGGCGTTGAGGATCAAACCATAGCTCAGCTTTTCATAGGTGCGGAACACCATGAGCAGACCGGAACGCTCGTCCGGGACCTTGATCTGCTCGCCAGTGATACGATCGCGCACTGTCTCGCCGGTCTTGTAGACCGCCAGAACGTCGCCTTCGCGCAGCCCGTCGCGCTTTCCGCGGTTTAAGGTGACCACATCGTACTTGCCAATCTGTGTAACACCTCGTGGCACATCAATGATCACACCATGGATGTCCGACTGCGGCGCGCTGGGAAAAAATGTCGAATTGACCGCACGCTGTTCATCGCTGAACAGCCGATCGCCCAGGCGGACTTCTTCGCGCGAGCGCTGCAGGACGAGGGTAGAGATGTCACCTTCGGTCGCGACGATTTCGCCACCACCGATATTGTCGGCATTGATGCCCAGAAACTCCTGGGTATCGGGATCCGTGTAGGCCTTGCCCTGGCGGAAGATGCCATAGACCGACTGCGCCGGATCGAACGATCCGCGAGCGTAGATGCGGTCGCCCATGCCACTGAGCACCCGCTCGGCATTGCCGGCGACGATGTAGGGTGCGGCGTTGAAATCTTCGACCGAATCCATGATGCGGTTGGTCAGCAGAAAGCTGTTGATCGATTCCAGCGGTATGCTGGGAATGGCTTCTGCCACGGGTGTGGTGCGCACCTTGGGCGAGAGCTTGATGGTGCCGCGCGAGGCGCCGCGCTCGAGCATCAGTTGCGGCTGGCCGTCGACGAAGCCCAGCACCAGCGAATCGCCGGGGTAGATCAGGTCGGGGTTGGCGATCTGCGGATTGGCGTGCCAGAGCTGCGGCCATTGCCACGGCTGGCGCAGAAACTTGCCGGAAATGTCCCACAATGTGTCGCCACGGACCACGGTGTAGCGCTGTGGGTAGCCGTCCCTGAGCTGCACCTGCGCCTGCGTCAGGCCGGACATTGCCAGCAGTAGCAGGGCGAGTAGTGATTTCC
>NZ_DJUS01000033.1:0-12915 GCF_002438365.1 Pseudomonas sp. UBA6276 | reverse complement strand
GATCGAGAAGATCCGCATCGACTCTCGGGAAACCTTCCAGAAGACCACCCAGTTCGTTGCCGAGCTGATGCCCGAAATCGCCGACCGCCTGGAGCATTACCCCGGCGAGCGCCCGATCTTCGATCTGTACGGTGTGGAAGACGAGATCCAGCGTGCCCTGGACCGCAAGGTGCCGCTCAAGTCCGGCGGCTATCTGGTAGTGGACCCGGCCGAGGCGATGACCACCATCGACGTCAACACCGGCGCTTTCGTCGGTCACCGCAACCTCGAAGAAACCATCTTCAAGACCAATCTGGAAGCGGCCACCGCCATTGCCCGGCAACTGCGCCTGCGCAACATCGGCGGGATCATCATCATCGACTTCATCGACATGGAAGATGAGGAGCATCAGCGTCAGGTTCTGCGTACCCTCGAGAAGCAGCTGGAGCGCGATCACGCCAAGACCAACATCATTGGCATCACCGAACTGGGTCTGGTGCAGATGACCCGCAAGCGCACCCGGGAAAGCCTCGAGCAAGTGCTGTGCGAGCCCTGCATTTGCTGCCAGGGCCGCGGCAAGCTGAAGACCCCCGAGACAGTGTGTTACGAGATTTTTCGCGAGATCCTGCGCGAGGCCCGTGCCTATCAGGCCGAAGGCTATCGTGTGCTGGCCAATCAGAAAGTGGTCGACCGTCTGCTCGACGAAGAATCCGGCAATGTGGCCGAACTGGAAGCGTTCATCGGACGAACCATTCGCTTCCAGGTCGAGTCCATGTATTCCCAGGAACAATATGATGTGGTGCTGCTCTGAAACGGCCAGTGGAACGATTCTCGACCTGTAGGGCTGACGCGGTACATTGCCGGAGCGTGCCTGCATGGTCCGTGTGAGTGCTGCGCTCGGGGGCTTGATCCGTTGGGCCCTGGCACTGTGCGCCGTGCTGCTGGTGTTGCTGGCGCTCTATGTCAGCCTGGGTCGGCAGTTGATTCCGTTGGTGGCCGAGTACGATGCTCAGATCGAGGCGCGTGCCAGCGAGGCGCTGGGCATGCCGGTGCGCATCGGCAGCCTGGAAGGCCGTTGGAACCGTCTGGCGCCAGTGCTGCTGATTCATGATGTGCAGGTGGGCGAGGGCAGCAACGCGCTGCGCCTGGATCAGGTCAAGGTGGTGCCTGACTTGTGGGGCAGCCTGTTGGCGCGTGCGGTGCGTATTGCCCATCTTGAGCTGGGCGGCGTGCAGCTCAGCGCCGTCGAGGACGCCACGGGCAAGTGGTCGGTCAAGGGCGTGCCCCAGCAACCGGATCAGGCCTTCGACGTGCAGCGCACGTTGCAGCAGATGCAACAGGTCGAGCAGTTGTCGGTGCTCGACAGCCAACTGACCCTGCAACCCTTCGAGCATGATCCACTGACCCTCACCTATGTCGGCCTGAGTCTGCGCACCGCTGACGAGCGCCAGCGTCTGGACCTGCGCCTGCACCTGCCCGACGGTCAGCCGCTGGCGCTGAACGTCGAGGCTCAGGTGCGCGCCGAACACTGGCGCGACGGCCGCGCCCAGGCCTACGCGAATCTGCCGCAGAGCGACTGGGCAAAGTGGCTGCCACGCCGCTATACCCAGGGTTGGCAGCTTGACCAGTTCAAGGCGGGGGGCGAGGTTTGGGTGGACTGGGCAGACGCCAATGTCCAGCGAGCCATGGTTCAACTCGATGCGCCGGCGTTCAAGGGCGCTTATGGCGACCACAAGCCGTATACCATCGCCGATCTCACGCTGAAGGCGTGGATGCAGCGCAACACCGACGGTTTCGACGTGAACCTGGGAACCCTCGCCATGACGCTGGACGGCAAGCCATGGCAGAGCCATCTGGCGCTGCAGCAGCGCGCGGCAACGCCGTCGAGTCAGGAGCAGTGGCGTGTGCAGGCCGATCGCCTCGACCTGACCCCGATCACGCCACTGCTCGACGCGCTGGCACCCCTGTCCAAACAGGTGGCGGCCATCGTCAACGGCCTGAACTTCACCGGCGTGGTGCGCAACCTTTCCCTCGACGTTCGTCCCAAGGCCACGGGTGCCGAGCGCCTGAGCTACGCCGCCAATCTGGAGAATGTCGGCTTCGATGCCTACTACGGTGCTCCAGCGGCAGACAATGTCAGTGGCAGTTTGATTGGCGACATCGGCCAAGGCGAACTGCGCCTGGACAGCGACAAGTTCATGCTGCACCTGAGTCCCATCTTCGAAAAACCTTGGCATTACCTCAAGGCTAACGCCCGGCTGAACTTCAAGCTCGATGATCACGGTTTCACCTTGATCGCGCCGGCTATTCGTGTGCTGGGCGAGGAGGGCAAGATCGCGGCCGATTTCCTCATTCGCCTGCCGTTGCATCACGAGGCCGAGCCCTACATGGACCTGCGGGTTGGCCTGGTCGACGGCGATGGCGCCTACACCAGCAAATACCTGCCCAAGGTGCTCAGCCCGTCGGTCGAGCAGTGGCTGCGCACGGCGATCAAACGCGGCGCGGTCGACCAGGGTTACTTCCAGTACCAAGGCTCGCTGGCCAGTGCAGCCGAGGCCCATTCGCGCAGCATCACCCTGTTTTTCAAGGTCCATGACGTGACCCTGGCCTTCCAGCCCGGCTGGCCGGAGGCGCGCAAGGTCGCAGGCAATGTCTACATCCAGGACGGCGACGTGCGCATCCTGGCTGACCGTGGGCAGATTCTCGACACCAAGGTCAGCGACGTGGCGGTCAGCGTGCCCCACGTGCCGGTCGGTCAGGACAGCCACTTGTTCGTGAACGGCAACTTCGATGGCGGTCTGGCCGACGGGTTGAAGATCCTGCAGACCGCCCCGATCGGTACCGCCGACATCTTCGCTGGCTGGCAAGGCGAGGGCCCGCTCAAGGGCAAGCTGGAACTCGACATTCCGCTGGTCAAGGGGCACGAGCCCAAGGTGGTGGTCGACTTCAGCACCCGTGCGGCGCGTCTGAAGATCAAGTCGCCGGAGCTTGCGCTGAGTCAACTGGGCGGGACATTCCGTTTCGACTTCGACAAGGGCCTGAGTGGCGAGGGCGTCACAGCCCAGGCCTTCGATCAGCCGGTCAAGGCGCAGATCCTCGCCGAAGGCAAGCCCGGCGCGCCATTGACGCGCATCGTCGCCGACAGCCAGATCCCGGTGAAACGCCTGGTCGACTGGTTGCAGGTCAAGCAGGCCGTGCCGGCGTCCGGCGATATCGCCTACCAGCTGCAGCTCAAGCTGGGCAGCGACAGCCAGCTTCGCGTCGACTCCGACCTCAAGGGCGTCGACATCGACTTGCCCGCACCCTTTGGCAAAGCGCGCTCCGTGGCCCGTCCCACGGCCTTCGTGATGAACCTGCAAGGCCGTGAGCGTCGCTTCGACGTCACCTACGCCGACATCGCCAGCTTCGCCTACGCCGCGCCGCCCAACGACTTGGCCAGCGGCCGCGGCGAATTGCTGGTCGGCGCCGGCACGCCGCAGCTTCCTGCGACCCAGGGCCTGCGGGTGCGTGGCGCGTTGCAGACCCTGGACCTGGAGCCGTGGCAGCAGCAGGCCGAGAACTACACGGGCGGCAATCCGAGTGGCACCGCCAGCCAGGTCATCAATGCCGTCGACTTGCAGATCGGCACGCTCAAGGGGTTCGGCCAGCAACTCGATCAGGCGCGGGTACAGCTCAACCGCAGCCCCAGCGCCTGGCACCTCGCTGTGGCCAGCCAGCAAATCACTGGCAGGGTCGATGTACCCGATGGCAAGGCGACCCCGATCAATGTCGACCTCGACACCGTGCGCTTGCCGCCGGTCGATCCGAACGCGGTCAAGGCTGACAATCCGGTCGAGGCGCCCGATCCCCTGGCCAATGTCGATCCGCTCAAGATACCGGCGGTCAATGTCAGGATTCGCCAGCTGTTGCAGGGTTCGGAACTGGTCGGCAGTTGGTCGTTGAAGCTGCGCCCGACCGCCCGGGGTGTCGCCCTCAACGACCTCGACCTGGGGCTCAAGGGCTTGATGCTGCAAGGTGCGGCGACCTGGGAAGGCGCGCCGGGAGCTTCCAGCACCTGGTTCCGCGGACGGCTGCAGGGCAAGAACCTGGCCGACGTGCTCCAGGCCTGGAAATTCGCGCCCACCGTGACCAGCGAGTCGTTCCACCTGGATGCCGACGGCCGCTGGCCCGGTTCACCGGCCTGGGTGGGACTCAAGCGTTTTTCCGGCAACCTGGACGCGACCCTGCGTGACGGCCAGTTCGTCGAAGTCGAAGGCGGTGCGCAGGCCCTGCGCGTGTTCGGTCTGCTCAACTTCAATGCGATCGGTCGCCGTCTGCGCCTGGATTTCTCCGATGTGCTGGGCAAGGGTTTGAGCTACGATCGAGTCAAGGGCCTGCTGGTGGCCAGCGAAGGGGTGTACGTGACGAGAACCCCGATCACCCTGCGCGGCCCCAGCACCGACATCGATCTGGACGGTACCCTGGACATGGTTCGCGACGGCGTCAACGCCAAGGTGCAGGTCGCCTTGCCGATCACCAACAGCCTGCCGCTGGCTGCGGTCCTGGTGGGCGCGCCGGTGGTCGGCGGCGCCCTGTTCGTGGTGAACAAGCTGCTCGGCGACCGCGTGGCGCGTTTTGCCAGTGTGCAGTACCGCATCGAGGGTTCGTGGAAGGATCCGCAGATGACCCTGGTCAAGCCTTTCGGTGGCTGAAAATGCGGTTGCCTTGGCTGTGTATCGGACGGCTGGGCCAGGCCGGGTATTGAAAACGTGTCGGGGCGGACGCATGTAGTGTTCATCCGTCACCCACACCGGCATTGCGCGCGTCGCCTCAGGCGACCCGCGAGCATCCATTTGCGCAGACCGCCTCGCGGCCTGCGAGCACCTACTGACGCAGCGCCGCCAAGCGAACTGCGAGCATCTATCCAGCAGCGCGCGACGCGCCCTGCGAACAGCGCGGAGTAAATATGAGCCAGATGTTATCCACCGTCAGCGACCACCTGCTGGCCCCCGGCGGCCTCACGCTCGACAGCCTGCAATCGGTGCTGGGCGAGTTGGCCGGCCCGGGCATCGACGCGGCCGACCTGTATTTCCAAGGTCAGATTTCCGAGTCTTGGGCGCTGGAAGACGGCATCGTCAAGGAAGGCAGTTTCAACCTCGACCAAGGCGTGGGCGTACGCGCGCAGTCCGGGGAAAAAACCGGCTTCGCCTACAGCAACGCGATCACCCAGGATGCGCTGGTCCAGGCCGCGCGCGCGGCGCGCTCTATCTCCCGCGCCGGGCAGAATGGCCGCGTGCAGGCCTTCAGCAGTCCGGTGGTCAGCCAGCTGTACGGTCCGGACAACCCACTGGAGGTGCTCACCCGCGCCGAAAAAGTCGACCTGCTCAAGCGTGTCGATGCCGCCACCCGCGCACTGGACCCCCGTATTCAGCAAGTCACCGTGAGTATGGCCGGGGTCTGGGAACGGATTCTGGTCGCGGCCGCTGATGGCAGCCTGGCGGCGGACGTGCGGCCACTGGTGCGTTTCAACGTCAGTGTCATCGTCGAGCACAACGGTCGTCGCGAGCGCGGTGGCCATGGCGGCGGTGGACGTACCGACTACCGCTATTTCCTCGCCGAGGACCGCGCCATGGGCTATGCCCGCGAGGCGCTGCGTCAGGCTCTGGTCAACGTCGAAGCGGTGGCGGCACCGGCGGGCACCATGCCCGTGGTGATGGGCGCCGGCTGGTCTGGCGTGTTGCTGCACGAAGCGGTCGGGCATGGTCTTGAAGGCGACTTCAACCGCAAGGGCAGTTCGGCCTACAGCGGTCGCGTCGGTGAGAAGGTGGCGTCTAGCCTGTGCACCATCGTCGATGATGGCACGCTGGCCGGGCGTCGCGGCTCGCTGAGCGTCGATGACGAAGGTACGCCGACCCAGTGCACCACCTTGATCGAAAACGGCGTGCTCAAGGGCTACATGCAGGACAAGCTCAATGCGCGGCTGATGGGCGTCGCCGCCACCGGCAATGGTCGTCGCGAATCCTATGCGCACCTGCCCATGCCGCGCATGACCAATACCTACATGCTGGCGGGCGAGAGCGATCCGGCCGAGATCATCGCTTCGGTGAAGAAAGGCATCTACTGCGCCAACCTTGGCGGTGGACAGGTGGATATCACCAGCGGCAAGTTCGTCTTCTCGACCAGCGAAGCCTACCTGATCGAAGACGGCAAGATCACCACGCCAGTCAAGGGCGCGACGTTGATCGGCAATGGTCCGGAGGCGATGAGCAAGGTGTCGATGGTCGGCAACGACCTGGCACTGGACAGTGGCGTGGGCACCTGTGGCAAGGACGGCCAGTCGGTACCGGTCGGTGTCGGTCAGCCCACCTTGAAGATCGATGCGATCACGGTGGGCGGTACCGGCGCCTGAAGCGGGTGACGGGCAAGCCGGACGGCCTGCCCGCGGGCCTGTCAGCGCAGGCCGCGTTGGGTTTCGTCCAGCTCGCGGATGTACTTGAAGATCTTGCGCGTGGTGGCGGGCGGCTTGTTGTGAGCCGTCTCGTGCTGGGCCTGGCGAACCAGGTTGCGCAGGTGCTGGCGGTCGGTTTCCGGGTACTCGGCGAAGAACGCCTCCAGCACCTGGTCCGGGCCTGCTACCAATCGATCGCGCCAACGTTCCAGGTTGTGGAAACGTTCGTTGTACTGCCGGGTGGAGGCGTCCAGTTGATCGAGCAGCACCAGAATCGCCTCGATGTCCTGGTCGCGCATCAGCTTGCCGATGAACTGGATGTGACGTTTGCGCGCGATGTGCGCCGTGTGCTTGGAGGCGTCGCCCAGTGCCCGCCGCAGAGCGTCGGTCAGGGGCAGGCGATCGAGCATGTCCGGCTTGAGCGTGGTGAGCCGCTCGCCCAGATCGGTCAGCGCATGCAGTTCGCGCTTGACCTGAGTTTTGCTTTTTCCCTCGTCGAGGGAGTCGTCGTAAGAATCAACCATGGGGGCCGTCCGCAAATAAACGCCGCCATGATAACCAGTCGGGGGCCGCTTGTCTGGCCCGGCCGTAGATCGGCCCGCGCCGAAACCCGAATTTGAGTGGAGAACACCATGAACGCACCCCAGAGCGTCGGCCCGCAGGCACTGCCCGTCCTGCAGGAGCAAGTGCAGCAGATCATCGACGAAGCCAAACGCCAGGGCGCCAGTGCCTGTGAAGTGGCGGTTTCGTTGGAACAGGGCCTGTCCACGTCGGTGCGTCAGCGCGAGGTGGAAACTGTCGAGTTCAACCGCGACCAGGGCTTTGGCATCACGCTGTACGTTGGCCAGCGCAAGGGCTCGGCCAGCACTTCGGCCAGCGGTCCACAGGCCATTCGCGAAACCGTCGCCGCGGCGCTGGCGATCGCCAAGCACACCTCCGAAGATGAAAGTTCGGGCCTGGCCGACGCTGCCCTGATGGCGCGCGAGCAGCCGGACTTCGACCTTTACCACGCCTGGGACATCACGCCCGAGCAGGCCATCGAAAAGGCCCTGGCCTGCGAAGCGGCCGCCTTCGATGCCGAACCCCTGATCAAGAACGCCGACGGCACCACGCTCAACACCCACCAGGGCTGCCGCGTGTACGGCAACAGCCATGGTTTCATCGGCGGCTATGCGTCGACCCGGCACAGCCTGAGCTGCGTGATGATCGCCGAGGCCAACGGGCAGATGCAGCGTGACTACTGGTACGACGTCAATCGTCAGGGCGAATTGCTGGCCGATCCCGTTGCCATCGGCCAGCGCGCCTCACAGCGGGCTGCGGCCCGATTGGGCGCACGTCCGGTGCCGACCTGCGAGGTACCGGTGCTGTTTTCAGCCGAGCTGGCTGGGGGCTTGTTCGGCAATTTCCTGGCCGCCGTTTCCGGGGGCAACCTGTATCGCAAGTCCTCGTTCCTGGAAGGGGCGATGGGGCAGCGCCTGTTCCCCGAGTGGCTGACCCTGGACGAGCGTCCGCACCTGATGCGTGCCATGGGCAGCGCAGCGTTCGACGGCGATGGCCTGGCCACCTACGCCAAGCCGTTCGTGGAGAACGGCGAACTGGTCTCCTATGTGCTCAGTACCTATTCGGGGCGCAAGCTGGGCCTGCCCAGCACCGCCAACTCCGGTGGTGTGCACAACCTGTTCGTGACCCATGGCGACGAAGACCAGAAAGCGCTGCTGCGGCGCATGGGGCGTGGCTTGCTGGTCACCGAGTTGATGGGCCACGGCCTGAACATGGTCACCGGCGACTACTCGCGCGGTGCTGCCGGATTCTGGGTCGAAAATGGCGAGATCCAGTTTCCGGTCCAGGAGGTGACCATTGCCGGGAACATGCACGACATGTTCAAACAGATCGTCGCCGTAGGCAACGATCTCGAACTGCGCAGCAACATTCGCACCGGCTCGGTCCTGATCGAGCGCATGACCGTCGCCGGCAGCTGATCCTACCGCCGGTCCGTCGCGGCCGGCACGGTTTGCAGCACAGGTGCCCACATGGGCGCTTGTGTTGATTCTCAATATCAATCAATAATAAAACTCATTCCGGCAAAAAGGTGCGCCGATGAGCTCTGCCGTTCACGAATTCGCCCATCTCGAAAACTGGCATTGGCTCGGCCTGCAAATCCGTTGCGCGCTGGCGCCCGACGAGCCGCGACTCATCGAACACTACCTCGCCCAAGGTCGCTACCTGGCGCGCTTTACCCCGACTTCTTCATGGTCCGTGGCTCACGGCACCTTTCGCCTGATGCTCGCTACCGCCCTCGATCAAGCCCTGCCGTGGCACTGGCGCAGCCTGTGTCTGGACCAGGCCTGGCGGCCCTTGCGTGACCTGCGCAATTGCGCGGCACAGCCAGCCCAGGTCCGCCAGTGGCAGGACTGCGCCCATCAGCTGGCGCGCTGCGAGCTGCTGCCTTCGATTCCACTCACTGATCTGCTGCAAGGATATTGCGATGAGTAACACCCGTATCGAGCGTGACAGCATGGGCGAACTGCAGGTACCGGAGGCGGCCCTGTATGGCGCCCAGACCCAGCGGGCCGTCGACAACTTTCCGATCAGCCGGCAGCGCATGCCGACCCAGTTCATCCGCGCGCTGATCCTGGCCAAGGCCGCTGCGGCCAAGGCCAACGTCGAACTTGCGCAGATCAGCGCCGGCCAGGGCGATGCCATCGTGCGCGCCTGCGAACAACTGCTGGCCGATGACTTCATGCAGCACTTTCCGGTCGACATCTACCAGACCGGCTCCGGCACCAGCTCCAACATGAATGCCAACGAGGTCATCGCGACCCTGGCGGGCCGCCTTGTCGACGAGCCGGTCAATCCCAACGACCACGTCAACTGCGGCCAGAGCAGCAACGACATCATTCCCACCAGCATTCACGTGAGCGCTGCGCTGGCCGTGCATGAACAACTGCTGCCTGCGCTACGGCACCTGGTGCAGGTCACCCAGACCAAGGCCGAGCAGGTTCACGCCTTCGTCAAGACCGGCCGCACGCACCTGATGGATGCCATGCCGGTGCGCATGAGCCAGGTGCTGCATGGCTGGGCTGCGCAGATCCAGGCCAACATCGACCACCTGCAAGCGCTGCAGCCTGCCTTGCAGGCGTTGGCACAGGGCGGGACGGCGGTGGGCACCGGGATCAACGCGCATCCGGAGTTCGCCCGGCGTTTCTGTCATCACCTTGGCGAGCTGACCGGTGTCGAGTTCACCCAGGGCGACAACCTGTTCGCCCTGATCGGCTCCCAGGACACCGCAGTGGCCGTGTCCGGCCAGCTCAAAGGCACCGCCGTCACCCTGATGAAGATCGCCAACGACTTGCGCTGGATGAACTCCGGGCCACTGGCCGGCCTGGGTGAAATCGAACTCGAGGCCCTGCAACCGGGTTCCTCGATCATGCCGGGCAAGGTCAACCCGGTGATTCCCGAGGCGACCGCCATGGTGGCGGCGCAGGTCATAGGCAATGACGCGGCGATCGCCATCGCCGGTCAGTCCGGCAATTTCGAGCTCAATGTGATGCTGCCGATCATTGCCCACAACCTGTTGTCCAGCATCGAACTGATGGCCAATGCCAGTCGTCTGCTGGGCGACAAGGCGATCGCGACGTTCAAGGTCAACGAGGCCAAGCTCAAGGAAGCGCTCGCACGCAACCCGATTCTGGTGACCGCACTCAATCCAATCATCGGATATCAGCAGGCTGCCCAGATTGCCAAGCTAGCCTACAAGGAAGGTCGGCCGATCATCGACGTCGCGCTGGAGCACACCGACCTGAGCCGCGAGCAGCTCAGCGACCTGCTCGACCCGGAAAAGCTCACAGCCGGCGGTATCTGACCGCTCGGCGACTGCTGGGAGACCTGCGCCATGCAGCACTGGAAACGTATCACGGAGACGGCCAACGCCTGCTTTGTCCGGGGCGAGCTGATCGATGCGCGCGAACACTACCTGCAAGCTCTCGCTTGGGCTCAGGTGTTGTTCGAACGCTGGGCGGATGTCGACGAAGCGGTGGCCGCGTGCGTCATTTCCCATCACAACCTGGCTGACCTGCATCTGCAACTGCATCAACCCGAAGAAAGAGCCGAATACCTGTGCGCCATCCATGAACGTTTGTTGCGTGCGGCGCAGGACCCTCGGCTGCGGCCAACACTGCGCGAGGCCGCGCTGCGTCATGCCGGCAAGACCTACGCCGAGCTGCTCGGCTTCACTCGCCAGCATGGCGAATACCCTCGTACCCACCGGTTGCTGTGTGGCGCCGCCGACATCGACGTCGCGCCAGCGGTCACGCAATCCGATCATCTTCCCTACGGAGTTCACTGAAAATGCCCTATACCTTGCCCGCCCTGTCGTATGCCTATGACGCCCTGGAGCCGCACATCGATGCCGCGACCATGGAGATCCACCACACCAAGCATCACCAGACCTACATCACCAACGTCAACGCCGCCATCGAAGGTACCGAGTACGCCGAATGGCCGGTGGAAAAGCTGGTGGCCTCGGTCAAGCAGCTGCCGGAAAACCTGCGTGGCGCCGTTACCAATCACGGTGGCGGACATGCCAACCACAGCCTGTTCTGGGAAGTCATGTCGCCCAATGGCGGCGGTCAGCCCCAAGGCAGCGTTGCCCAGGCCATCGATGCCGAACTGGGCGGGTTCGACGCCTTCAAGGAAGCCTTCACCAAAGCTGCCCTGAGTCGCTTCGGCAGCGGCTGGGCCTGGCTCAGCGTCACGCCGGAGAAGAAGCTGGTGGTGGAGAGCAGCGGTAACCAGGACAGCCCGTTGATGAATGGCAACACGCCCATCCTGGGGCTCGACGTCTGGGAGCATGCCTACTACCTCAAGTATCAGAACCGTCGGCCGGAATACATCAATGCGTTCTACAACGTGGTCGACTGGGCCAATGTCGAGAAGCGCTACCAAGCCGCGTTGAGCTGAGTCTGGCCATGGGATCACAGACCTTCGCGCTGGCCAGTGTTCGTCGTTTTCGTCTGGCACTGGGCACTGTGTTGCTGCTGGCCGGCGCAGCCCTGCTGGTGGGCGAGCTGCTGGACTGGCTCGACCTCGAACCGCGCATCCTGCGCGCACTCGAGGGCGGTGCCATCTGCGCCTTGGGCACCGCCCTGGGCGCGGTTCCGGTACTGGTCATCCGCAGCATGCCCGTCGCGGTGGCCGATACATTGCTGGGTTTCGGTGCCGGCGTGATGCTCGCCGCCACCGCGTTCTCGCTGATCATCCCCGGCCTGGATGCGGCAGCGGCGATCGGCTTCTCGCGCTGGGGGGCCGGCGCCCTGATGAGCCTGGGCATCATGTCCGGAGCTTTCTGCCTGTACCTGGTGGACAGGAGGGTATCCGGCGTTACCCCGGATTACCTGGTGGGCACCACGCAACAGCCAGTGATCCCGGCACGTATCTGGATCTTCGTGATCGCCATCATCGCTCACAACATCCCGGAGGGCATGGCCATCGGCGTTTCGGCAGGCGGCGGCATGCACGACGCCGACAGCCTGGCGATGGGCATTGCCTTGCAGGATGTGCCCGAAGGGCTGGTGATCGCATTGGTTCTGGCCGGGGCGGGGATGGCGCGCTACAAGGCCTTCCTGATCGGTGCCGCATCCGGGCTGGTGGAGCCGGTTTTCGCGGTACTGTGTGCCTGGCTGGTGCGCATGGGCGAGCTGCTGCTACCTTTGGGCCTGGCCTTTGCGGCCGGCGCCATGCTGCTGGTCGTGACCCACGAAATCATTCCCGAATCACGCAGCAACGGCCATCACAAGCTGGCAAGCCTGGGCCTGTGTGTCGGTTTCTGTCTGATGATGGTCATGGACACCGCACTGTCTTGAATCTGGTACCTGGGTGTTGGACGGCTCGATAGCCGCCACCCCGGTTCCAACGCTTGGCCGCTGGCTTGGCTTACTCGCCTTCGTCGAACTTGTCGTTGATCAACTTGACGATGGCGTCCAGCGCTTCCTGATCCTGCTCGCCTTCGGTGTGCAGGTGAATGGTGGTGCCTTTGCCGGCCGCCAACATCATCACACCCATGATGCTCTTGCCATCGACCAGTGACTCTGGCGTGCGACCGACGCGCACCTGACAGGGATAGCGTCCCGCCACACCGACGAATTTTGCCGCGGCGCGGGCGTGCAGGCCGAGCTTGTTGATGATTTCTACTTGGAAGGCGGGCATTGCGCGGAGGATCCTTTCAGCTGAGGTCGCGATGGCGAACCTGGACGTTCTTGAGCGACTGCTGCAGCAATCGGCCCAGGCGCTCGGTCAAGTATACCGAGCGATGATGCCCGCCTGTACAGCCAATGGCGATCGTCACGTAAGCGCGGCTGCTGGCAGCGAAGCGGGGCAGCCATTTGAGCAGGTAAGAAGAGATGTCCTGATACATCTCTTCGACGTCCGGCTGCGCTGCCAGGTATTCGGCGACCGGCGCATCGAGCCCGGACTGATCGCGCAATTCCGGCTTCCAGTACGGGTTGGGCAGG
>NZ_DJUS01000086.1:38262-51426 GCF_002438365.1 Pseudomonas sp. UBA6276 | reverse complement strand
GCAGAGCCCGCTCCCACAGAAAGAGGCCTGTCCCACAGAAAGAGTCCTGCCCCACAAAGAGCCCGCCCCCACAGAAAGAGGCCTATCCCACAAAGAGCCCTACCCCACCCGACCCCTGCCGAACACCAGCTTGCCCCAGACCAGCCCCAGCACCGCCGCCACCGTGGAAGCGGCCAGCACGCTGAGCTTGGCCGAAGCCAGCAGGGTCGGGTCGGTGAAGGCCAGCGCGGCGATGAAGATCGACATGGTGAAACCGATCCCGGCCAGCAGGCCGACCAACCCCACCCCACTCCAGGTCACGCCCTCGGGCAGCCTGCAGATGTTCAGCTTGACCAGCAGCAGACTGGCCAGTAGCACGCCCAGCGGCTTGCCCAGCACCAGGGCGATCATCACCCCGGCGAACACGTGCTGCGACATCGCATCGCCCAGGTTCGCCCCACCGAAGCTCACCCCGGCGTTGGCCAGGGCGAACAGCGGCATGACCCCGAAAGCGACCCACAGGTGCAGGCCGACCTGAATCCGCTGCACCGGTGGCAGCACTTCGCGCTGCGCATCGCGCAGCTGCCGCAGCGGCTCGACCACCGCTTCTCGATTGTCGCTGCCAGGGGTGAAGCGCTCCATCAACTCGTTGAAGTTGCGGCGTATGACGTCCACCGGACGCTCGGCCATCGGCTTGGAGTAGACCGGCGTCAACAAGCCCAGAATCACCCCGGCAAGGGTGGGATGAACGCCCGTCTTGAGCAGGCCGAACCAGACGATCGCCCCAGGCAGCACGTAGGCAGATGCCTTGCTGATGCCCATGCGCTGGAACACCAGCACCAGCAGCACACCGGCCACGGCCACCAGCAGGCCGAGGTAGTCGAGGCTGGCGGTGTAGAACACCGCGATGATCAGAATGGCCACGATGTCGTCGATGATCGCCAAGGCCAGCAGCAGAATCCGCACGCTGGCCGGGATCGACTTGCCCAGCAACGCCAGCACGCCCACCGCAAAGGCGATATCGGTTGCGGTCGGCACCGCCCAGCCGGCGCTGGCGGCGGTGCCGTGGTTGAGCACGGTGTAGAGCAAGGCCGGCATCAGCACGCCGCCCAGTGCCGCGCCCAGGGGCAAGGTCGCCAGTTGCAGGTTGGCCAGGGCGCCGTCCTTGATTTCCTGGCGTATCTCCGCGCCCACCACCAGAAAGAAGATGGTCATCAGGCCATCGTTGACCAGAAAGTGCAGCGAGCGCGACACGCTGAAATCACCCAGCCCCAGAGTGACCTGGGTGTGCCAGAAATGCTCGTAGGACTCGGCTGCCGGGCTGTTGGCCCAGACCAGCGCAGCGATGGCGACGAGCAATAACACGATGCCGCTGACGGCCTCGATGTGGGAGAAGCGTTCAAGCGCCGCCAGGGCGCGCTCGGTGAGCTGTTGCGGGCGGGGAATGACAGGCACGGCCGGTTTGGTTTCGGACACGGGGAGTCTCCGTTGGCGGCCCGACCAACGCTGAACTTTAACCTGCGCCGTACCCTATGCAGCGGCGCACCCGCGGCGATGATAGAAAGCCTGGGGCCAAGTTGCAATGCATCATCTCAATCCGGCGGCGGGGGCGGCATCAGGGTGGCAATCAGCGCGCGGACCGTGCCCGGCAGCGCCTCGAGTTCACGCACCAGAATGCTACGCTCGCGCACTGCCCAGGGTTCGTCCAGTTCGATGGTCACCAGGCGCATGGTGCGGCTGTGCCGCAGGGCAGCCGATTCGGGAATGATGCCGATGCCCACGCCCGCCTCGACCATCCGGCAGATCGCTTCGAAGCTCGAGACCTGAATGCGCAGCGACAGCCCCTGACCGCTCCGCTCGACCTGTTCGCGCAGAAAGCTGAGCAAGGTGCTGCCCTCGTGCAGGCCAATGTGCTGGAACGCCAACGTCTGCTTGAAACCGATGCGCTTGCACCGGGCCAGCTCGTGCCCCAAGGGCACAGTGAGTACCAGCCGGTCGGTGCTGAAGTGCATCACCTGCAAACCCGCCGCCTCCACCGGCCCGGCGATGATGCCCATGTCGGTGCTGCCGTCGAGCACGCCACGCACGATGTCGCGCGACAGTCGCTCCTGCAGGTCGACACTGACACCAGGCCGTTGTGCAAGAAAACCGGCCAGCACTTCAGGCAGAAATTCCGTGACCGCCGTGGTGTTGGCAAAAATACGGATGTGCCCTGCCGAGTCGCCCCCCAGGTGGGTGAAATCAGCTTTCAGGTATTCGACCTGACGCATGATCAACCGCGCATGCACCAGCAGCTTTTGGCCCGCGGGCGTCAGTTCCACGCCACGGCTGTCGCGGTACAGCAAACGCGTCTCGAGCTGTTGCTCCAGCGCCTTGATCCGCGCGCTGGCCGCAGCCGGCGACAGGAACGCCCGGCGCGCGCCCTGGGTCAGGCTCGGCGACTCGCCGATGTGGATGAAAAGTCGCAGGTCAGCCAGGTCGAAATGCATGGTGGGATCCTACCTTCGGGCGTTCGGCAAATATGAACGCCGCCTTACGCAAATGCAAATTCACAGAATGCGTCGGGCCTCGCATCATCGCTGCACAACAACAACGCAGAGGCCCACCATGAGCGCTCCAGATTCAGCCATCGACTACAGTGCCTGGACGGGCC
The DNA here is from genome assembly GCF_002438365.1 of Pseudomonas sp. UBA6276. Taxonomy (NCBI): domain Bacteria; kingdom Pseudomonadati; phylum Pseudomonadota; class Gammaproteobacteria; order Pseudomonadales; family Pseudomonadaceae; genus Pseudomonas; species Pseudomonas sp. UBA6276. Next base: position 48,794 of record NZ_DJUS01000086.1, on the reverse strand, counting down.
GCACCGAGCAGGCGCGCGATGTACTGAGCCAGAACATCGTCGAGCGCATTGCCGCGACGTTCGGCGAGCCTGCGCCGAAAGACGGCGAGCCCCTGCCGCCCTTGTGGCAGTGGTGCTTCTTCCAGGCGCCGGTCGCGGAAAGTCGATTGGGCACGGATGGGCATCCGCTGCGCGGCGGCTTTCTGCCCGCTGCGGATGACCGCAACCGCATGTGGGCCGGTGGCCGTCTCGAGTTCATCGAACCACTGACGGTCGGTTCTGCTGCCGAGCGTGTCTCCACCATCCTGCGCATCGAAGAAAAACACGGCCACACCGGCGCGTTGCTGTTCGTCACCGTACGCCACGACTACAGCCAGAACGGTCGCCTGTGCCTGCGCGAAGAGCAGGACATCGTCTACCGCGAGCCGAACCCGCCCAAGCTGACCAGTGACCCAGCGCCGGTTGCCGCGCAGTGGAGTGAAAGCGTGACGCCGACTCCGACCCTGCTGTTTCGCTACTCGGCCGTCACCTTCAATGGTCACCGGATCCATTACGACCACCCCTACGTGACCGGCACCGAAGGCTACGCCGGTCTGGTGGTGCATGGCCCGCTGATCGCCACCCTGCTGCTGCGCAGCTTCATCCACGCCAATCCCCAGGCGCGGGTGCGGCATTTCGCCTATCGAGGCGTGCGTCCCCTTACCGTACCCACCCCGTTCCAGCTCGGCGGCTGCCTGCTCGAACAGGGCAAGGCGCGCCTGTGGGCCGGCAACGAAGCCGGTGTCGCCCAGAGCGCCGATGTCGCTTTCGACACGGTCACCACCGACTCCCCACAGCCCGGCCAGTAACCGCCCACTCAACACCGACTCCGAGATCCGCACATGCCTGCCTATGACGAAGAAGACCTCAATGCCATCCGCGAAGGCGTTCGTGCCCTGTGCGCCGAATTCGACGCCGCCTACTGGCGCAAGATCGATGAAGAAAAGGGTTTTCCCGAAAGCTTCGTCAAGGCCCTCACAGATGCCGGCTGGCTCTCGGCGATGANNGCGGCTCGGGCCTGGGCCTGGCCGAAGCCTCGGTGATCCTCGAGGAAGTCAACGCCTGCGGCGGCAACTCGGGGACCGTACACGGCCAGATGTACAACATGTTCACCCTGTTGCGTCACGGCAGCGAGGCGCAGAAGCGCCACTACCTGCCCAAATTGGCCAGCGGGGAACTGCGCCTGCAATCGATGGCCGTCACGGAGCCGACCACCGGTACCGACACCACCAAGATCAAGACCACCGCCGTGCGCCAGGGCGACAAGTACGTCATCAATGGCCAGAAGGTGTGGATCTCGCGGGTGCAGCATTCGGACCTGATGATTCTCCTGGCACGCACCACGCCGTTGGCCGAAGTCACGCGCAAATCCGAAGGCATGTCGATCTTTCTGGTCGATCTGCGCGAAGCCATCGGCAAGGGCCTTACCGTTCAGCCGATCGCCAACATGGTCAACCACGAAACCAACGAGCTGTTCTTCGACAATCTCGAACTGCCCGCCGACAGCCTGATCGGTGAGGAAGGCAAGGGTTTCCGCTACATCCTCGACGGTCTCAACGCCGAGCGCACGCTGATCGCCGCCGAGTGTATCGGTGATGGTCGCTGGTTCATCGAAAAGGCCAGCGCCTACGCCCGCGACCGGGTGGTATTCGGCCGACCGATCGGCCAGAACCAGGGCGTGCAGTTCCCCATTGCCGAGGCGCACATCGAAATCGAAGCGGCTGACCTGATGCGCTGGCGCGCCTGTGAGGAATACGACAGCGGCAAGAACGCCGGCGCCAGCGCCAACATGGCCAAGTACCTGGCTGCGAAAGCGTCGTGGGAGGCCGCCAATGCCTGCCTGCAGACCCATGGCGGCTTCGGTTTTGCCTGCGAATACGACGTCGAGCGCAAGTTTCGCGAAACCCGCCTGTACCAAGTGGCGCCGATCTCCACCAACCTGATCCTGTCCTACGTGGCCGAGCATCTGCTCGAACTGCCACGCAGTTTCTGAGGGCCTGTCCATGAATGCCACACAGCGCTTGGCCCGGTTTCTCGCCGACCTGCAATACGCCGACATTCCAGAGCCCGTTCTGGCCCGCTGCGAAGACCTGTTCCTGGACTGGGTCGGCTCGGCACTGGCCAGCCAGGGTGCCCACCCCATCCCCTTGTTCGAACGCTACGCGCAGCGCATGGGGCCCGGCGACGGCCCGGCAAGAATGCTGGTCAACGGTCGCGGCACCTCGCCTTACTTTGCCGCGCTGGTCAACGGCGCCGCGTCGCACCTGGTGGAGCAGGACGACCTGCACAACAGCTCGGTGCTGCACCCTGCCACGGTGGTGTTTTCCGCCGTGCTGGCCGCGGCGCAGGAGCGTGGCAAATCGGGGCGGGAATTGCTCTTGGCATCGGTGGCCGGCTACGAAGCGGGCATCCGCATCGGCGAGTTCATGGGCCGCTCCCATTATCGAATCTTCCACACCACCGCCACGGTGGGCACCCTGGCCGCTGCAGTCGCCGTGGGCAAACTGCTGGGGTTCGACCGTGAGCAGTTCATCAACCTGCTGGGCAATGCCGGCACCCAGGCGGCCGGGCTCTGGGAATTCCTGCGCGACGCCGCCGACTCCAAGCAGTTGCACACCGCCAAGGCCGCCGCCGATGGCTTGCTCGCCGCCTACATGACCGAAGACGGCCTGACGGGTGCGCGCAATATCCTGGAAGGCGAGCAGGGTCTGGCTGCCGGCATGTCCAGCGACGCCGACGCCAGCCGTCTGGACGATCGCCTGGGCAGCCGCTGGGCACTGGCGGAAACCTCGTTCAAGTTTCACGCCTCGTGCCGCCATACCCATCCGGCCGCCGATGCCCTCCTGCACTTGATGCAGCGTGAAGGGCTGCACCACGAGCAGATCGCCAAGGTGGTCACCCGCGTGCATCAGGGCGCCATCGATGTCCTGGGCCGAGTGGTCAAGCCCAGCACGGTACACCAGGCCAAATTCTCCATGGGCGCGGTGCTGGGTTTGATCGCCGTTCATGGCAGCGCACAGCTGATCGAATTCCGTGACCTGGCGCTGACGGATGCGGCAGTCGACGGCTTCCGCCAGAAAGTCAGCATGGAGCTGGACCCCGAGGTCGATGCGGCCTACCCCGCGCGCTGGTTGGGGCGAGTCATCGTCACGACCACTGACGGCCGTATCCTGAGCGCCGCCATCGACGAGCCCAAGGGCGACCCCGGCAATACCCTGTCGCGCCCCGAACTGGAAGCCAAGTTCCTGCGCCTGCTGGCCTTTTCCGATGCACGCACACCGGCCGAAGGACAGGCGCTGATCGACCGCATCTGGCAATTACGCGACGCCCAGACCTTGACCGATTTGATCTGACCCACAGGTGACCCCATGACCGAGCTCAATCCGCGTCCGCTGGACGGCATCACCGTCATCAGCCTGGAACACGCCATCGCTGCACCCTTCTGCACCCGTCAATTAGCCGATCTGGGAGCCCGTGTGGTGAAAGTCGAACGCCCCGGCAGCGGCGACTTCGCCCGTGGTTACGACCAGCGAGTCGACGGCCTGGCCTCGCACTTCGTCTGGACCAATCGCTCCAAGGAGAGCCTGACACTGGATCTGAAACAAGCGGCCGCCGATGCCGTGCTGCACGGACTGCTGGCCAAGGCCGACGTGCTGGTACAGAACCTGGCACCGGGAGCGGCGGCGCGCATGGGACTGTCGTTCGAAGCGCTGCACGCGCGTTACCCGCGTCTGATCGTCTGCGACATCTCCGGATATGGAGAAGGCGGTCCTTACGAGAAGAAAAAAGCCTACGACCTGCTCATCCAGAGCGAAGGCGGTTTCCTCTCCGTAACCGGCGGACCCGGCGAAGAGGAGCGGGCCAAGGCCGGCTGCTCGATCGCCGACATCGCTGCCGGCATGTACGCCTACACCGGGGTGCTCTCGGCACTGATGCTGCGCGACAAGACCGGCGTCGGCAGCCGCATCGACGTGTCGATGCTGGAAAGCCTGGTGGAATGGATGGGCTACCCGCTGTACTACGCCTACAACGGCGCGCCACCACCGGCCCGCGCCGGCGCGGCGCACTCGACCATCTACCCCTACGGCCCCTTCCCCACCGGCGAAGGTGGCACGGTGATGCTCGGCCTGCAGAACGAGCGCGAATGGGCGCTGTTCTGCGAGAAGGTACTGCTCGATCCGACGCTGGCCGCCGACCCGCGTTTTTCCAGCAACTTCGAGCGCTCACGTCACCGCGATCAACTGCGGCAGATCATCGTCGACAGCTTTGCGACGTTGTCGGTCGAGCAGGTGCTGGAGCGCCTGGACACCGCGCAGATCGCCAACGCCCGGGTCAACGACATGGCTGGCGTCTGGGCGCATCCGCAACTGGCCGCGCGCGACCGTTGGCGCCAGGTGGACAGCCCGTCCGGCAAGCTCCCTGCCCTGCTGCCGCCGGCCAGCAACGCGGCGTTCGCACCGCGCATGGATGCGGTCCCCGACCTGGGCCAGCACACCGCAGGCATTCTTGACGAGCTGGGTTATTCAGCCGAACAGCAGACGCACATGGCGGCAGCCGGCGTGATCTGATCCGTCTGCCACCGCCTCCACCGGGAACCATGAACCATGCCGATACCTACCCTTCGCTCGGCTCTGTTCGTGCCGGGCAGCCGCCCCGAACGGTTCGCCAAAGCCTTGGCCGCAGGCGCCGATGCGGTGATCGTCGATTTCGAAGACGCCGTCGAAGAGGTCCTCAAGCGCCAGGCGCGGGAGCATCTTGCCCAGTTTCTGCAGCAGACCGACACGGCCCGCGTATGGGTTCGGGTGAACGCCCCCGGGCATGCCGAACACGCCAGCGACCTGGCTTTCTGCGCCAGCCACCCAGGTGTCGTCGGGGTCGTGTTGCCCAAGGCCGAAACCTGCGCCCAACTGACCACGGCGAGCCAGGCCGGCAAGCCGCTGTGGCCGATCATCGAAAGCGCCCGGGGTGTGCTGGCGCTGGAGTCCATCGCCAACGGCCCCGGCGTCGAACGGCTGTGTTTCGGCAGCCTGGACCTGGCCCTGGATCTGGGCCTGAACAATGGCACGCCATCGGCAGAAGCCTTTCTCGACCAAAGCCGCATGAGCGTGCAGCTGCATTCGCGCGCTGCCAACCTGCTGCCGCCACTGGACGGGGTGTTTGCCGTCCTTGATGACGCGCCGGGGTTGCAGCGCGCCATCGAGCACGCGCGCAACCTGGGCTACGGCGGCGCACTGTGCATCCATCCGCGTCAGGTGGCGGTGATTCATGCGGCACTGGCGCCCAGCGTCCAGGATCTGGAATGGGCCCGTGCCGTACTGGCGGCCAGCACCGCCGCCGGGGGTGCGGGCGCTTTCCGGTTCGACGGCCAGATGGTCGATGCGCCGGTGTTGCAGCGCGCCAGGCGTTTGCTCGACGCCCTGCAGGGCTAGGCCTGTACTGAAGCGTTCGGTAATGCCGAACGCCGGCTTACGCAAATACAGATTTTCGGCACGGCGTCGATTGAGCCATCCTCAAACTGAAAAACGCCTACGCTGCAAAGGGCCGGTTGGTTCGGTAAAACCGCCCTGAATGGATTGTCCTACAACAATAACAAGGTGATCTCCATGTTCAAGCTGACCCAGGCGCTGCTGTGCGCCGCCGCCGTTTCGATGGCAACCCTGGCCCAGGCCGCCGATCCCGTCGTCATCAAGTTCGCCCATGTGGTGGCAGAGAACACGCCCAAAGGCCAGGGCGCGCTGATGTTCCAGAAACTGGTGGCCGCCGATCCCAAGCTCAAGGACAAGGTGAAGGTGGAGGTCTATCCCAACTCCTCGCTGTTCGGCGATGGCAAGGAGATGGAGGCGCTGCTGTTGGGCGACGTGCAGATGCTTGCGCCATCACTGGCCAAGTTCGAGCATTACACCAAGCAGGTGCAGATCTTCGACCTGCCGTTCCTGTTCGATGACCTGGCTGCAGTCGACCGTTTCCAGCAAGGGCCCCAGGGCAAGGCGCTGCTGACCTCCATGGACGACAAGGGCATCCACGGTCTGGCCTACTGGCACAACGGCCTCAAGCAGCTGTCGGCGAACAAGAAGGTCATCCTGCCCAAGGATGCCCGTGGCCTGAAATTCCGCGTCCAGGCGTCGAGCGTACTCGAAGAGCAATTCAAGGCGATACGTGCCAACCCCCGCAAGATGAGCTTCGCCGAGGTCTATCAGGGCCTGCAGACCGGCACCGTGAATGGCACCGAGAACACCTGGTCCAACTACGAGAGCCAGAAGGTCCACGAAGTGCAGCCCTTTTTCACCGAGACCAACCACGGCCTGATCGACTACATGGTCATCACCAATTCCAAGTTCTGGAACGGCCTGCCCGACGATGTCCGTGGCGAGCTGCAAACGCTGATGGACCAGGTCACCGTCGAGGTCAACAAGCAAGCCGAAGCGCTGAACCAGACCGCGCGGCAGAAGATCATCGACGCCAAGACCAGCGAGATCGACCCACTCACTGCCGAGCAACGCCAACAATGGCGCGAAGCGATGCGCCCGGTGTGGGACAAGTTCTCCGAGCAGATCGGCCCCGACCTGATCAAGGCCGCCGAAGCCTCCAACAAAGCCTCGTGAGGGGCTGACCTGTCCCCTGCACTGGCTTGGCTACGGCCGCCAGTGAAGCATGCGCGGCTGCCCGCTCGCCGGCGGCCGCTCTCTCGACGCTCGGAGAATTCCTATGCAATCGCTCAGGCAAGTCTGGGAGCACTTCGAGGAAGGCATGATCGCCTTCCTGCTGGCTGCCATGACGCTGGTGACGTTCGTCTACGTCGCGCTGAACAACCTCTACACGATGTTCTACACCCTCAGCGACAAATGGGCGTGGAGCAGCGACCTGTTCGCCGGCATCGGTGACCACCTGATGGGTTACGCCCAGGAAATGACCTGGAGCATCGCCTTGACCAAGGCGCTGTTCGGCTGGTTGATCTTCTTCGGTATCGCCTACGGCGTGCGTACCGCAGGCCACCTGGGAGTCGACGTGCTGGTGAAGAAAACCAGCAAGCCTGCGCAGCGCATTCTGGCGATGATCGCCTGCGGCTGCTGCCTGGTGTACGCCGGCCTGTTTCTGATCGCCAGCATCAAGTGGGTGTCGGCGGTGCTGGTCGCCGGCATCGGCGCCGAGGACCTGGATCGCTACGGCATCCAGATCGGCCATATCGCACTCATCGTGCCGATCGGCTTCGCCCTGATCATCGCCCGCTACCTGGAAATCATGTACCGCATCTATACCCATCGGCAGACCGGACTGGGCCTGGCCGACGAAGCGGCAGAAGCCAGCAAACTGGCCAACCCTGGCGAGGAGCACCGCTGATGACCGTTATCTGTCTGTTCCTGCTGCTGTTCGTGTTCATGTTTCTGGGCGTGCCCATCGCTATCTCCCTGGGCCTCTCCGGCGCGGTATCCATTCTGCTGTTCAGTCAGGACTCGCTGAGTTCGCTGGCGATCAAGTTGTTCGAGACCTCGGACAGCTACACCTTTCTGGCGATACCGTTTTTCCTGTTGTCCGGCGCCTTCATGACCACCGGCGGCGTCGCGCAACGGCTGATCGACTTCGCCAACGCCTGCGTCGGTCACATTCGCGGTGGCCTGGCGATTGCCGCCGTGCTGGCGTGCATGCTGTTCGCCGCCCTCTCCGGCTCCTCGCCAGCCACCGTCGCAGCAGTCGGCTCGATTGCCGTAGCCGGCATGGTGCGCTCCGGCTACCCCCGAGAATTCGGCGCCGGCATCATCTGCAACGCCGGTACCCTGGGCATTCTGATCCCGCCCTCGATCGTGATGGTAGTGTATTCGGCGGCCACCGAAACCTCGGTGGGCAAGCTGTTCATGGCCGGTGTCATTCCGGGCATTCTGCTGGGCGTGATCCTGATGGTGGTGATCTACATCGTCGCCCGGATCAAGAAACTCCCAGCCCAGCCACGCGCTACCTTCCGTGAATGGCTGACCACCGCACGCCGCGCCTTCTGGGGCCTGCTGTTGCTGGTGATCATTCTGGGCGGCATCTACAGCGGCATGTTCACCCCCACCGAAGCGGCCGCCGTAGCGGCGGTGTACTCGGCGTTCATCGCCCTGTTCGTCTACAAGGACATGCGCCTGGCCGAGTGCCCGAAGGTACTGCTCGAATCCGGCCGCCTGACTATCATGCTGCTGTTCATCATCGCCAATGCCATGCTCTTCGCCCATGTGCTGACCACCGAACAGATTCCCCAGCAGATCACCAACTGGGTGCTGTCGGAAGGACTGACGCCGCTGGGCTTCCTGATCATGGTCAACATCGTGCTGCTGGTGGCAGGCAGCTTCATGGAGCCCTCGGCGATCATCCTGATCCTGGCACCGATCTTCTTCCCTATCGCCATGGAGCTGGGTATCGACCCGATTCACCTCGGCATCGTCATGGTGGTCAACATGGAAATCGGCCTGGTGCATCCGCCGGTGGGCCTGAACCTGTTCGTGACCTCGGCGGTAACGGGCCTGACCCTGGGCCAGACCATCCGCGCCGCCCTGCCCTGGCTGTCGATCCTGCTGATGTTTCTGCTGCTGGTCACCTACGTGCCGTTTCTTTCCCTGGCTTTGCCCAACTGGCTGGGCATGCCGTAACGGCCCGGGCCCACCGAGCCGCTTTGGAGTTCGGTGGGCCAGGATCAGGAACCGAGCAGTGCGCTCTGCAATTCGCTGGAAGCAGCATAAAGCGGCACGTGACCGCGCATCAGAATCTGCGTACTGCGGCGGTAGGCCGCACTGCGGATCTGCAGTTGCCCATCGGTCAGCGCCGCGACCACCGTGGTGTCCAGACGCCCCGCAGGGTTTTCGATGCTGACGTGGATGTCCGCGAATGTCGCTCCGGGAGCGGCGATGTCACGGGCTACCTGGTGCGCGGTGGTGCCTGGGATCAGGCATGCTGCTGCCAGGCAGCAGCCGCCGGACACCGCCATGGAGGCATGACCGGTCTGCGGGGTGAAGTAGCGTACGGCGATATGACCGCCCTCGCGCGGCGCGCCGACGATGCAGATCTTGGGGATGGTTTCGCTGCGCGCCAGCTCGTCGCGGGTCATGGGCACACCGTCCTTGCGGCGTAACCCCATTTTCAATCCGGCCTCGGTCCACAGTGTGCGCAAGGTAGCCATGAAGGCCGCATCCGCCGCGAGCGATGCGACGGGTTCGTGCCCGGTCTTGCCCAGGCTGCGCGCATCGACGATGACCATCGGCACCGCCACATCGACGCAGGAGACCTCGATGCCAGCCACGTGGTCGACGACCGCGCCGGTCGGCAGCAAGGCACCGGTCTTGTTGCCGACCGGCGCCTGGAGAAACAGGTCCACGGCGGGGTAGTCACCCATCACGCCAGGAATCTGCGCCTTGACGAAATGTCCCTGCTCGTCGCACTGCATGCGCGCCGTCGTGACCACGCCTGTGTTGGTGTTGCGGATATCGACTTCGCACAAGCCGCCGACCGGGGCTTGGAGCAGTCCGACATCCAGCGCCCACAGCAGCAGCGCGCTGGACATGTTGCCGCAATTCACGCTCCAGTCGATCTCGGCATGGTCACTGGCCAGTTGCGCGAGGGTGCTGACCAGACGGACCTGGCCGTCCACGCGTTCGGTGTTCATCACGAACACCTTGTTACTGGTCGCCGGACCGCGGCCCAGACCGGTGATCTGGCGGTTGCCGGAATGGCTGCCTGCCGCAGGCACCCCCATCAACTGGCGCAGCAGTTGCTCACGCAGAACCGTATCGGTCGGCAGCAACGGCTCCCACAGGACTACACCGGTTGAGGTACCGCCGCGCATGTAATGCACCGGCACCTCGACCGAGCCGAGCCAACGTCGAGCGTGCCAGCCCGGCGCAAGTCCAGGGCTGGTGGAGGTAAGGTCGTTCATCAGCTACTCCTGTGAGTCGGGCAGCACCGCGGGGCTCACGGACTCATCAGCTCGCGGACCCTGGACGCCAGCGTGTCCATGGCGAACGGCTTGGTCAACACCTGCATGTCGGGCCCCAGGTAACCATTGCCGATCGCTGCGTTTTCCGCATAGCCGGTAATGAACAGCACCTTGAGCTCAGGCCGCACCTCACGCCCGGCGTCGGCCATCTGCCGACCGTTCATGCCGCCGGGCAACCCGACGTCGGTGATCAGCAGATCGATACGCACGTCCGATTGCAGCAGCTTGAGGCCTGCCAGGCTGTCGGCCGCCTCGATCAAGGTGTAGCCCAGATCGCCCAGCACGTCGGTCAAGAGCATGCGCACGGTCGGCTCATCGTCGACGATCAGAATGGTTTCCCCGGCATGTGCTGCGGCGGCCAGGGATTCGCGGGTTTCCGGTATCTCGTCATCGACCTCGCCGTAATAGCGCGGCAGGTAGATGCGCAAGGTGGTGCCCTCGCCCACTTCCGAATAGATCCGCACCTGGCCGCCCGACTGCTTGGCGAAGCCGTAGATCATCGACAAGCCCAGCCCGGTGCCCTGACCGATAGGCTTGGTGGTGAAGAACGGAT
>NZ_DJUS01000086.1:34501-38235 GCF_002438365.1 Pseudomonas sp. UBA6276 | reverse complement strand
GGGCATGGCATCGCGGGCATTGATGCACAGGTTGAGCAAGGCGTTTTCCAGCTGGCTGACATCCACCAAGGTCGGCCACAGGTTGGTCGCGCCCACCGTTTCCACGCGAATGCTGGGGCCTACCGTGCGCTGGATCAGCTCGGTCATGCCTTCCATCAGCGCATTGACATCGGTGGGCCGTGGATCGAGGGTCTGGCGTCGGGAAAACGCCAGCAATCGGTGGGTCAGCGCTGCAGCGCGCTTGGCCGCGCCCTGTGCGGTGCTGATGTACTTGTCGGTTTCCATCCAGCGCCCTTGGGCGATGCGCGTGCTCATCAGCTCGAGCGCACCGGAAATGCCGGCCAGCAGGTTGTTGAAGTCATGGGCCAGGCCGCCGGTGAGCTGCCCGACCGCTTCCATCTTCTGCGACTGGCGCAATTTCTCTTCGGCCTGGATCAGCTTGACCGTGCGCTCGGTGACGCGCTGTTCCAGGGTATCGTTGAGAGCACGCAACGCAGACAGGGCGCGATCGCGCTCGGCCTCGACCGAGCGACGCGCCTCGACGTCGATGAGCACCCCTGGAAAACGCAGCGGTTTGCCCTCGGCGTCGTTCTCGACACGACCGTTGGCCTCGATCCAGTAGTAGTGGCCGTCGGCCCGGCGGACGCGATACTGATGGGAATAACTGCCGCCGCGCTGAATCACTTCGCTGATCGCGGCACTCAGGCCTTCGCGATCGTCGGGATGCACCGTCGCCACGATCGTTTCCAGGCTCAAGCCTTCGCGGCCCAGCGCCGGATCCAGCCCGAACGCCAGGGCGAAGCCTTCGTCGACCGCGAAGCGATCGGTCGGCAGATGCCAATGCCAGGTGCCGATGATGGCCCCCGCCGCCAGGGCCAATTGCACCCGTTCGATGTTTTCCCGCGCCACGGCTTCACTGGTGCGCAGACGATCCTCGGCATTGCGTCGGGCGGTGACGTCGCTGAAGATCACCGCGATCTTGCGTTCTTCGGGAAGGCCGACTTTCACGGCTCGCACATCGAACCAGCGTTTGAACGCTTCGGCATAGTTCTCGAAAGTAGCCGGCTCGCCGGTCTTGGCCACATGACCATAGGTGTCGAACCAGAACTGCTCCAGGTCCGGGGCGAACTCGGTCACCCAACGCCCGCGCAGGTTGACACCGGCCTGGCGTTCGAAGGCCGGGTTGGCCTCGATGAAGCAGTAGTCGATGGGCCGATCTTCGGCGTCGAACTTGACCTCGACGATGGCGAACGCCGATTCGATGTTCTCCAGGATCTTGCGAAAACGTTCCTCGCTCTGCCGCAGCGCGCTCTCGGCGTTGCGCACACGGGTCAGGTCGAGCATTGCGCCGATCATCCGCACCGCCCGCCCTTCGGCATTGCGAATGACGTGCCCACGGTCGAGCACTTCGGCGAACGAGCCGTCGTGACGCTGAAACCGATATTCGCCGGACCAGGCCGATTGGCTGCCGTCGATCACGGCATGAATGGACTCGTAGACGCCCGCACGATCGTCAGGATGAATATGCCCGATCCACCAGTCACCGGTCGGTTCGACCGACGCCAGAGGATGGCCGTAGGCCTGCTCGAGTGCCTCGTTCCACACCACCTGATTGCCGCTCAGGTCCCAGTCCCAGATGGCATCGTTGGTGGCCTTGACGGCCAAGCGGTAGCGTTCCTGGGTTTCCTTTATGGCCAGGCCGGCCAGGTGCTCGTTGGTACGGTCGCGCAGAATCTTGACGAAGCCCAGGTGCAGGCCGTCGTCATACAGCGGCATCATCTCGCCAGATGCCCAGAAGCGCTGGCCATCCTTGCGCAGATGCCAGCGCTCGTCATTGGCACGCCCGTCACGCAGCGCCATGCGCATTTCCAGGGCCAGCCGGCCCTGCTCGCGGTCTTCGGGCGTGAAAAACGGTTCGGCGCTGCTGCCGCACATCTCATCCGAGGTCCAACCCATGACGTGGGTCGCCCCCATGTTCCAGTCGGTCACGATGCCTTGGGTATCGATCACCACCATCGCGAAATCGATGGAGCTGTCGAATACGGCGCGTTGGCGAGCTTCGTCGGTCACATGCGGCGAACGGCTGGGCTTATCGGGGGCGGCCTCGGGCGCAGGCGATCGGGCCAAGGCCTGCAACTGGCTCAGCACAACATGAGTGTGTGGATCGTGCAGGTCGAAACCGGCTTCTTCCATTACCTTGCGCAGGCGCTCGACCTGGAATGCGCGAGCTGCAACTGTCGTGTCGTTCAGAACGCCTCCAACTACCTTATAAAGGTGCCATGGACCCAATGCATTGCTACGTGTGTGTTAGGCAGTGACCTGGCAGCGGGGTTCCCGAACGCGCGCAGCGTCAAGGGTATCCGGTGGTTCACGTGAAACGACTTGCAGACAGCGCCACACCTTGAACAGGCCACGTATTCTGAAAGCGAGACGAGCGTGTACAGCGGGTGGAGAAATCATGTGCGAACAGGAAGGTGAAGCAGAAGGTGCACGTCATGTGCCGGGTTCATGTGCAGTGTCGATATGACGTGGATAATGGCAGGGGCGGCTGGATTCGAACCAACGNNACCGCTTGGCGACGCCCCTGTATCCGGTGCAAGAAAGCCAGTTGCTGGCCTCTGCATGAACGAGCGGGAATTTATCAGGTTTCTTTCGCGCAGGAAACCCCAATTGCAATAAATATTCTTCAAAAACAGCCGGTTGCTTTCCGGCGTCACCGTACCCGGCTTCAAATGGTGCAGGGATGAACTGTACGCGCCTGTGCCAAGTCCTATCTTCATCGCCCACTTGCCACGCCAGGCGTGCATCTTCAACCCTATCAGGAGGCACACTTCATGAGCCCTACCCCCTACGTTCCACCCAAGGTCTGGAAACACGACGCGGAATCCGGCGGCCAGTTTTCCAAGACCAACCGCCCGACCGCTGGTGCTACCCATGAGCAGACCCTGCCCGTGGGCAAGCACCCGTTCCAGCTGTATTCCCTGGCGACCCCCAACGGCGTCAAGGTGAGCATCATGCTCGAAGAGCTGCTGGAACTGGGCCACGCCGACGCCGAATACGACGCCTGGCCGATTCGCATCGGCGAAGGCGATCAGTTCTCCAGCGGGTTCGTCGAGATCAATCCGAACTCGAAGATCCCGGCGCTGGTGGATCACAGTGCAGGTGCCGGCGTGCGGGTGTTCGAGTCAGGCTCCATCCTGATCTACCTGGCGCAGAAGTTCGGCGAGTTCCTGCCCACCGATGTGGCAGCACGCACCGAAGCCATGAACTGGCTGTTCTGGCAGATGGGCGCAGCCCCCTATCTGGGTGGCGGCTTCGGGCACTTCTATGCCTATGCGCCGGAGAAGCTGGAGTACCCGATCAATCGCTTCACCATGGAAGCCAAGCGTCAGCTGGATGTACTGGACAAGCGACTGGCCGAGACACGTTTCATAGCCGGTGACAAATACACCGTGGCCGACATTGCGATCTGGCCGTGGTATGGGCAACTGGTGCGCGGCAATCTGTACGACGCAGCGCAATTCCTGGCGGTTGACGAGTATCCTCACCTGCAGCGCTGGGCCGAAGAGATCGCCCAACGTCCCGCCGTGCAGCGCGGTCAACGCGTCAACCGCACCTGGGGCGATGAAGCGACCCAAGTCCCCGAACGCCATAGCGCCGCCGACTTCAAATAACCCAATCCCGGCTTGCACCGCCCCTGCAGCAGCGGCGCAAGCCGCGTCCGGCCTCGCCGC